>WJIL01000001.1 GCA_014730275.1 Candidatus Lokiarchaeota archaeon
CGAATACGAAGCGATGGTTCCTGAAGGAGCCCAGATGTTTCGTGTATGATATGATGCAACGGAGATTGCCATGTCAGCAGTAGAAGGCCATGTTATTGTGTATTGATCATTGACTCCGTCAGAACCGTGCCATGCAGCACCACCACTCCATCCAGAAGCATCATCGGAGATGTAGAAGTGAAGCTGCGCATTGTGTGTATCGAATATGTCAACTGACCAGTAGGAGGTATCCTTGATTGTTCCTGAGATGTCAATCGCAATCATGTGATTGCCAGCTCGCGTCGAATTTGCGATAAATGTGTCAATTGTAATGTTGCTGGTCTGAACCGCCGTTATCCAGCTATTGTATCCCATGCCAAATGTCAGTTGATGTGTTATCGTGCCTGATGAAGTTGGCTCGGTTATGTTGACCTGAGCTGAGTTTACCAGTTTGTCTGACAGTATAGTCAGATAGACCTCGGTAGCACCTATACTACTTGGAACATTGAATCGTGTAGAAATCTGCGTTCCAGCTATGATAGACCGAAGAGCATGTCTTCCAGCTCCGTAGAGATTCCCTGCCGGAACAATTACTGGAATACCACTCGCCGTCAGTACGTCAATCATCTGCTCAACATTGCTTGATCCATCCAAGAACTCGTAAGTCCAAGAACCAACTTCTACCAAGATAATATCAGCACCATGATCTCGTGCCCAGATTAGTCCCTCCTCAACCGTTAGTCCATCATTGCCAAAAATGTTGATAGCCATGACTTCGGCATCAGGAGCGACACCAACATATTTCCTATAACCCAGTTGTCCACCGTTTAGAATGCCTGCGACAGCAGTCCCGTGGCCATCGGTATCGTAAAATGTGGAAGATGTTAGATTGACACCCTTTTCCCAAACTTGAATATTGCTCTGAGCGTTTTCATGTACGATGTATTTTGTTTTCGGCGTTTTCAGTGCTATCAATTCATCAACACCTGATAACGCATTGTCGCCGTCTGTGTCATTCACAACAAAAAAGGTATCACCGTCATCAATAACTCCAAGTGAAGAACCATTGTCCAGCCACACCCAGTCTATGTCAGCTTCAAAACTACCATTCTTATTGATATCGCGTGTGTAAAGGGTTTCATTGCTCTCAATCGCGCTATTGTTATTCAAATCAATCCCGTCAGTTCCATTATCGAAAGTCCATGGTGGTGTGAAGGGCTGCGTCTCAAAGTAACTGAAATTCCCTCCATCGGCGTAGAAGAAATCAGGATGTCTCCATTGAATCCCAGTATCCAAATCTGCAATAAGAAGGCCTTCGCCGGTCAGATTTCTCCCAAACAAATCTTTCATCTGCCAAGCAACATCAGCGTAGCAATCCTGCATTGAAACGTCTCTTGGCGAAACGTAGTGCTTCTTGTCGCGCTGTGGTTCAGCCACGACAAATAATGGGTCTTCCTGCAGCAGTTGTAGAGCTTCCTTTGAAACCTCTGCAAGATAGACGCTTCCTATGCGTTGGATTGAATCTCCAAAATCGATTCCCTTCAATCTGTAATACGCAATTTCGGCCTCAGAAAGCTCTCTTGAAAACCGAAGCGATACCTTTACTTTTTCTCCGTCGAAATCCATGCTGAGAGTGGTATCGAGTTCACTGGTGGCGTTGGTGTTGCTTTTGCCCGTGACCGTTGCGCTAGGAAAAAAGAATACTCCGGTCAGCAGACTACAAAGAATCAAGACTGCTATGCGTGCCTTTTTCATGTGATGTCCCTCCGCGGGACGTAATACTTCAAGGGAGAGCTTTCTAATAAGAATATCATATGTCTATTTCGATTTCAAGCTCTAAGTAAATTGGAGTTCCTTAGCATCCCTCAGTCTTCCCACAACCGTTTTTGATCCCAGATGTGAACAAGGACAATTAGAGCGAAGGGACCTCCTGCAAGAATTAGTAAAGCAGGAGAGAATCGTAAATGCATTCTCGTTTGAGCTTTATTGATTCCAAGAGAAGGCAAAATCCAGCGACATAAAATATTTTCAGCATCCGCTGATTCATGAAGTGTAGCCGCTGTAATTACTGTTACAATGCCCGCATCCGGTAATACAATGATGCCCTGCGAGCCCCATCCTAAGGCAAAATAGGCATTCAACTCGGGTAATGTCCACCAATGCAATGAATAGCCAACCTTCTCATTGACTTTGACTAGGGTTGTTGATGTTTCCTGAATCCAGTTTTGTGGAATTATTTGGACACCATCCCAGAGACCCCCTCGGAGAAACAGGTAGCCAATTTTGGCCATATCAAGTGGTTTCAACTTGAGCTTAGAACCGCCTTCGTTGATACCTCGGGGATCTGTCCCCCATTTGTAGTCCTCTATTCCCAAAGGCTCGAATAAGTATCGGTCTGCAAATGCCGCTGTAGTCATATTGCTGCTAGTCTGAATAATAGCAGACAGAAGATGTGACAGCCCTGAGTTGTATTGGAAAACAGAACCTGGCGGATTTACGACTTCCTTATTTATGACGTACTGAATCCAATCCTCTGAACGAATCATCCTGTTGTAATCATTTAGTTCAGCTGTGTAGTACTCTTCGCTCCAATCAAGGCCCGCAGTCATTCTGAGAAGGTGCGCAATAGTGACTGCTTTCTTCTCATCATCCAGACTTTCAATTTCTTTGTCCTGGAAGAAAGCTAGCATACTGGCATTCACTGAATCGATGAAATCTCTGTCTTCAGCTATTCCAACCAGGGGGGAGAGTATGCTCTTGGTAACTGAGAAGAGATGATGAAGATCATTCCCCGCATAGTGAGAGAAGTATTCCTCAACTACAAGATAACCCCTTCTCACTACAATCAAGGAGTCAATTGTGATTTCGTCGGTCGAGAAGTATTCCACCATGTTTTGCAGGATTGTTGAGTTGAGATTCACTTCTTTTGGAGAAGCGCGCATCCAAGAATGGGTTGGCCAAGGAGCATAACCTAGCAACGGGCCTGCACTACCAGTTCTAACTGGAGCTATCTGTGGAATCAAGAGAAACGCGAAAACAATGGCAGATAGGCAGCTCCTACGGTCCATATTCATTTGTATAACAATTTCTTAATGTATCTATGTAGTTCTACGCAAGCTGGAATCGGCCTATTCCTTCCAGCAGGCTACATAATGTCCAGGAGAAACCTCGTGAAGAACGGGTTCTTCATCCTCTCGGCAATCTTCTCCAATCTCTTGGCACCTTGGTCTGAATCTGCAACCCGGTGGCAAATCGACAGGCGTGGGAGTCTCACCAGGCAACATGATTCGGTCCCGTTCCTCATCGGGATTGGGAATTGGTACATTTGATACCAATGCCTTCGTATAGGGATGCCGGGGGTTATGAATGACATCCTCCATTTCACCCATTTCGGCAATTCGCCCCAAGTACATGACGATTATGTGATCACCAATGTAACGTGCCTGTGCAAGATCATGAGTGATGAACAGGTATGTCAAATCATGCTCGTCCTTTAGGTCCTCCATCAGGTTCATGACCTCGGTTCTTATGCTTGCATCCAGCATGGAGACTGGCTCATCTGCGATGATGACAGATGGATTAAGGATAAGCGACCTAGCAACACACACCCGCTGTAGTTGTCCTCCGCTCAATTCATGTGTATATCTCCGAGCGAAATCCTCAGCAGGAACTAGGCGTACATCTTCAAGAGCATCATAGACCATATCCAAGAGCTCTTCTTCGTCTTCAACGATGCCATGTATCTTCAGCCCTTCTCCAATAAGTGTGCTAACTGGAAGTCGTGGATCAAGAACTTCGAAGGGGTTTTGGAAAATCATCTGCATATGCAGTCGAAGTTCGTTCAGCTCCTGTCGGTTCATCTCGTAGATGTTCTCACCCCTGAAGAATGCCTGTCCTTCAGTCGGTTCGATCAGGCGAAGTATTGTCCGAGCCAATGTAGTCTTTCCACAGCCGCTTTCCCCAACGACGCAAAGTGAATCTCCCTCTTTAATTTCAAAGCTGACATCATCCACTGCCCGGACGTATTTGGTTGCTCCAAAGAAGGAGAATATACCACTTCTAACTGGAAACCACTTCCTTAGATTTCTAACCTCAAGTATGTCTTCAGATTGTGTCATTGTAATCACTCACTCCAAATCCAGCTCTCCTGCAAAGTGGCACCGAGCGAAATGCCCCGGGTTAACTTCTCGGTATTCAGGGATTTCTACCTTACAGATATCTTGGGCATAGGGGCATCGAGGGTGGAATTTGCAGCCTGACGGTGGATTAATCAGATTAGGTGGTGTCCCAGGAATAAACTCAAGTCGTTTCTTTGGTCCAGATACACTTGGGAATGCACCAATAAGCTTGTGGCTGTAAGGATGAAGACTCCGGTTGAATACGTTAGAGGTTGTACTTTTTTCTACGATGTTCCCAGCATACATTATCGCAGTACTGTCACAGTTTTCTGCAACAACGGAGAGATCGTGCGTGATAAACAGGACTCCTAGATCATACTTTTTCTGCAGACTCCTTAGCAAGTCCAGAATTTTGTTTTGTACAATTACATCAAGAGCTGTGACTGGTTCATCTGCAATAATCAGTTTTGGATCACATGATAGGGCTTGGGCGATGATTGCACGTTGAACCATCCCCCCGCTGAATTCATGCGGATAATCCATCATACGCTCTGGTTCCAAGCCAACCTCGTCAAAAAGGTCCGCTACTTTCTCTTTTGCATCAGACTCCGTGATATCATATTTCTCACGCATCACCTCGATTATCTGATTACCTATTCTGAGCACCGGATTGAAGGCGTTCATCGCGTATTGAAAGACGATTGAGGCGGTCTTCCAACGAATCTTTCTCATTTCTTTCATTGGTTTTGATATCAAGTCATCCCCATCTAGAAGCACTTGGCCGCCGACGATTCTCCCGTTTTCAGGGAGTATACGCATGATACTGTATGCAGTAGTCGTTTTACCACATCCAGATTCGCCTGCCAGTCCAAGGGTTTCCTGCTTGTCTATGGTGAAGGAAGCATCCTCAACCGCCTTAACCCGTTTTTTTCCCAGCAGATAGTGAGTCGTCAGGTTCTTGACATCCAGTACAACCATCTAAGCTCTCCTCCCTCTTAATCTTGGATTAACCACTTTATCCGCGGCATGGCTTACAAAGGCAAATGCCGTAGAAGTGAGCATAATCATAAGCCCCGGCGGGAAAATCCACCACCACTGCTCATTGGATAGCGCAGCCTTTCTAGAAGCCCAATAGAGGATGATTCCCCAACTTGGCTGACCATGAATCGGCATGAATCCCAAAAATGAGATGCCAGCCTCACTTAGAATAGCGTTAACTACTCCGAGAATAACGTTAGCCAGTATAAGTGGAAGCGTATTCGGGAGGATATGCCGAAATAGTATATAGCTGTCTGATGCTCCAATTGCATGAGCAGCCTCTGTGAGTGGTCTCTCTCTGAGAGAAAGAGTCTCGCTCCGAACCATTCTTGCGGTGCCAGTCCATCCGAGTATGGCAATTACAATGATAACATTCTGCAATCCCTGTCCATATAGCATCAGGAAAATGAGCATCAGGGGTAGACTTGGCAAACATAGGAATACATCTGTAATCCGCATCAAGACGGTATCAATCATTCCACCGTAATAACCAGCAAAGAGGCCAATCAGAGTTCCGATGATTACGGCAACGAGACTAGCTGTCAAACCAACCAATAGAGAAATCTGCGTGCCCCAGATAACACGCCCAAACAAATCAGCCCCATCATGATTAGTACCAAAAGGATGCTGGAGACTCGGCGGCAAGAACCAATCCGAACTACTAGGAGACTTGTATGACCAGTGGTAAATAGAACCTAGTGGAGCTATGATTGGAGCGAATACCGCCAGAAGTGCAATGCCAAGTATAAGTAGGAATCCAACTAGCCCCAGTCTATCATGAACAAACTCTTTCCAGAACTCCTCAATACCACGTCTCAAATCCCATGCCATCATAATCAATCTAGGTATGAATATGTAAAGCGGAATAATGATGAAAGCTCCAATGAGGGCGATCCAGGATAATCCGGCATTAGTCAACAAGCCGCCTACTGATCTTGTTAGAAAGGAGGGTAGTAAATCCGCACCAACGATATCTTCAGTCAAGAGAATCTCTAGAAACATCCACGTGCCCAGAAAACCCACCACTGAACCGTGGTATAATTTCATCTTCCGCTTGCTCCAGTTAACGAGCTGCTCTGGATTCCAGAGAAACATCACAAAAGCAGCAATTGCCGCGATTCCTATGCTAAGAACCATGAAGATGAGGAAAACGACTGAGAATTTCAATATGAGAAGGACTATCTTCGCGGGTCTCTTCTCATATAGCGGCTTTCCAAGGAACCCAATCCAGAGTGTCATAACGAAAAGAATGATTCCCAGTACCCGGGCCGCAAGAGTGAGTGTGGTGCTGGTGAAGTAATCCAGCTGGGCTATGTCGTAGGTTATGCTCGTCATGAGTGCGTTGACAGCAGTATCAACTGCGAAAATAATGAAGAATGAAAGCAGAATGAAACTGCCCAGAGAAATCAAATTCACATGCCATGATTTGCCGCGGATATCAAGTTTCTCCATTATTGTTCTCGTTGTTTCGTCTTCTGTTTCCCGTTGCGTTTTTGTTTCAGCATCTTGATTTTGCATACTGCACCCCTCCTCTAGTATCGTATCCTCGGATCCAGATACAGATATAATATGTCAGCCGCCAAATTAGCCAAGACAGTGATTGTCGCTAAGAATAGGAATATGCCTTGAAGAACCGGGTAGTCATTCGCAAGTACAGAGAAATATGTAAGAAGACCGAGACCCTGCCAACTGAATACGAATTCAGTCATGATAGCTCCTGAAATCAAATACGGTAGATTCACAGCAATCACGCTCACCATAGGGAGCATCGCGTTTCGCATCGCATGGGTATAGAGTATGGTTTTTTGCTTGAGCCCCTTGGCTTCGGCTGCCAGCATGTAATCCTGTGTAAATACATCTAGAACAGAGTCTCTCATTATCAAGTAGAAGCCGCCAATGAACGATAGTGTAAGAACAATAGTGGGGCCGATCATATGCCATCCATAATCAAGTGCATATTCCAAGAAGTTCGCGTGGTCATATCCCCTTGTTATTGTTCCAGCAATAGGTATCAGATCGAAGTGGAAGCCAAATACCAGCAATAGGAGCAGACCAATCCAGAAGACTGGTATGCTGTAGGCCACTAGGAATGTAATCGTCGAACCCGTATCAACCTTTGAACCGCGTCTAGCCGCAGCAACTACCCCCATTATCATTCCGATAATGATAGCAATGACAAGCGAGACACCCATCAGGAGAATCGTGTTCATGAATCTATGATCGAATATTGTATACCACACATCTTCGCCGAAATGGGAGAAAGACTCACCCAGATTTCCCTGTAACAAATTAGCCCAGTAGAGCAGATATTGCTCCAGTATAGGTTTGTCAAGACCAAATCGCTCCACGATTCGTTGCCTTACATCTGGTGGCATTTGTTCGGATATCAAGGAAGCTCTTGGATCACCGGGCATAATTCTGAATATGAAAAAATTCAGGGTCACGATGAGAAACCAGACAAGTATGGATTGGGCTACTCGCCGTGCTATGTATCTCAAGGGTTTTTCTGCGTTCTTTGATGGCATCTGTCTCTCACTTCTAGGCTGGTTTTGCCTCTATTAGACTCAACAATTCACAACATGAAATTAAAGCCTATCGGACAAAGCCGATATCTCAAAAAAAGAACGGGGGGAAGTAGGGCAACTACTTCCCGTTCATATACACTATTTCTTCTTCATATAGAAGTAGACAACAATAGCCGCAACGACAAGTGCTCCAGCGCCGACACCGATGATCAATATCAGGTCAACGTCACCTGCTGGTGGTGCAACACCTGGGAACTCTCTAACGCCGTCGTTGTCCACGTCAATGTAGCCGGCATCATCAAGTATCTGATTCGCCAAATCTACATCTTCCTCGAATATCCCACCCTCATCATACAGAGTCGGGAAGAATGATTGAGGAATGACGGTATCCGTCTCGGTTCCGTAACCAAGTCTGCCAACCTCGACCAGATAGGTTCTGTTCATAGCCAAGCTGATTGCTCGACGTACATCGAGATCATCAAAGCCAGGTATGGTCATGTTGAAACCAAGGACATAGTCCCACTGAGAGGTAACGCCGGTCACTAGATGGAGCTCTTCAGCTTCCTGTATGGTCTGAACGTACGGGCCAAAGACCTCGTATCTTTCAGAATCAGCTTCATCATTTCGCATAGCGAGGATACGTGCATCCTGACCTGCGATGACATCAATGCGAATGACGTCGATATATGGCTCGGGGCCCCACCAGTCAGTGTTTCTATTAAGCTCCGTGTACTCGTCAGGGTCTCGCTCATAGAATTCGAACGGACCTGAACCGACGTGAGCTGTTGTATTTGTGGCGTCATCCCATCGAGCATCATCAGCTGGTATACCTTCACGGATATGCTTGGGGAGGATGTACAGATCACCCAAGATTTGCAGACCGAATGAATACGAATCATCCAATTCAACAGTTACATCTTGGCCACTGATTGTGACATCCTCGATGTTCTGCATGAATGAATGCGCTATTGCATCCTCTGGTGCATTCTTGTAGTGATAGAAAGTGAAATTCACATCTTGCGGAGTAAGATCCTCTCCATCATGCCACTTCACATTTTCACGGATAGTGAATGTGATTTCGGTTCCATCAGTGCTAACACTGAAATCTTCAGCCAGCCAAGGAATAGGTTCAAGATTGTTGTTGTAGGTGATCAATGTATCGTAGACGAGCATATCGTACCAGTGAGAGCGCTCACTGCGATAGAACATAGGATTGAGTTCGCCTATGTCTGAACCATAAGCCATTACAAACTCCATGTCTCCGCTTGTATGGTCCTCATCATACATATAGATAGGAGTCTGTGGGTTGAATGCAGTGAATACACCTCCTGGTTTCTTGGTGTAGTTGACCCACTCTTTGCGGATGGCGTGGGTGTCGTCTGATAGCATTAATGGAATATATGGCATGTTATCAACTGCGTATTGTTGTACCAAGGCCGCGTTGTCCTCCAGATTGGCAGGAGTAGAGGTCATGAAATCGTCTAATGCGTCATCTACTGTCGCATTGTCTATGCCATAACAGTTGTCGCCCCAGTCTTTTATGTTCTCAGAGTGCATTCTCCAATACACATGATCTGGTACGCTGCTATAGCCGTGACTCATTTCATAGAGTTGGAATTGCCTCGGCTCTTGATAGATTCCTTCATACATAGGACCGTCGTCTTTGATTACGACTTCGATGTCTATGCCGATTTCCTCAAGCAGTGTCTCTATTGCACCACCCGTGTCTACGCTGATATCGTCCCAACTGAGCACCCAGAGTGGGTATGAAAGCTCAGGTGTGGCATCAGCCTGTGCGTACACTGGAATAGTAGACCAGGGTATGAGTAGAGCTACCGCTAGTAAGGATAGCATTGCTTTTCTCTTATTCATAGATAGGTCAAATCTCCTTCCTCTCTAACTGATAGGAAAGCTATTTCCTAACCTGTTCCTATTGCATATCCTACTCTTTAAAGCTTCGCTTGAAAATTTCAGTTAGATATTACAAGAATTTCTGAAAAATGAGACGAAAACATATTTGATTAAGAGAAAGCAATCGGGACATAGGACGTCCAGATTTTCTAGAATCATTCAAAGTGCCAGATAGAGGGCTTTCCAGAACCAATGGTCGCTTTTGTTTGGTTTCGATACTCTTGTAGAGAATCACTACCATCTCAGCAAACAGACGTGATCCGACTTCCACTCGAGTTGGCTTCTCAGATGGGGACAGGTTTAGTACAATGGAAGTCGCCTTCACCCATGCATCTACACTCGTTTTCTCTTGAGTCATAGTCTCCTGTTGGCGTATGGTTGTGGGTGATCGAGGCAAAAACAAAGATGCTGCGCTCCGGAAAAGAGAGTTACTCTCGCGGATTTTCTTATTCACAGTCTCCAATTCTTGTTGTTGCGACGTGCGTGAATCGAGCATCTTTCCCACGAAATCACAAATAGCATCCTCCTCTGCAATAGGAAGGCTATCAGTAGATACAAGATTCACTTCCTCGACTGCGGCTTCAGTGTATCTAGGTCGCCACAGCAGAAGCCACTCGTTGTTATCAGTCACTGATGAAAAAAGATACTCATCCAGCAGGCTCGATGCCAGCAATCTATTGGACTCACCAAAAAAATGGACTTCACGAAATGGATACAAAAATGGTTCCGAAATTACGTATTCTTCAGTTGGTTGCTTTGTGATAAAACCCTTCTTCTTGCAGTTTTGGTGGGCATATGACTCGATGTCGGCAGTATCGAAATCAAAGCCAGCAAGTATTTCCAATTCACTAGCACCCGCTTCGAAGAAAGTTTTCGAAAAGGATGCATAAAGAGCTTTGTCCAGTTCCTGTTGCCATTTTTCACTGTCACACCGCTCTTAGTAACCTCCCCATAAGCATCACATTGTCTATCAAGTCCGGATTACGGAGCGAGCTTATGTCTTTCAGGGGATCAACACCAGGCTTGAGAACTAGCAAATCAGCAGACTTGCCCTCTTCCAAGGTTCCGATACTACCCTGAATTGCTAATGATTTGGCAGCATGTAATGTTCCCGCAACGATTGCATCCATCTCCGACATGCCGCCCATTTCTACCAGTATCTCTAATTCCTCCATGGAGGATGTTCCAAAAGGAGTATAGGGCATTCCAGAATCGGAACCTAAGACAATAGCCAATTCAGCTGAAACAGCTCTTCGCAACCCCGCTTCCATAAGAGGGTAAAGCTCTTTCTCCTTGCGAATCATATGTTCCGGCAGGAGTCCCTCTTCATGATGGAGCTGGGACTCGTGATACGTTACGAACGTAGGCATGTACATCGTTCCATGCTCTTTCATGAGTTGGATGTTCTCTTCACTGAGTGGCTGACCGTGAACTAGCACATCAACCCCTGCACGTATAGTGTTCGCTATGCCTTGGTCTCCATATGCATGCGCGTGAGTCAGAATACCTACTTTGTGAGCTTCTTCAACTGCTGCAGC
This sequence comes from Candidatus Lokiarchaeota archaeon, assembly GCA_014730275.1. NCBI lineage: Archaea > Promethearchaeati > Promethearchaeota > Promethearchaeota archaeon. Next base: position 11,110 of record WJIL01000001.1, read on the forward strand.
CATTTCTTCAACTGTGAATTGAACATGCATGCTTTCGGTGCTCTCGGAACTGATAGCTCCTGTGGCTGCTAGCTTGATGAAACTGACTCCCCGTGCTATTTCCTCTCTTGTCGCTCTGCGAACCTCATCCGGACCATCAGCCTCGTTGTAGTCATAAATTGGATCTCTTCCCCCAGTGATTGTAATCATACGTCCGCATGGCAATATTCTGGGACCATTGACTAGACCTTTCTCAATCGAATCTCGAATTGCAAAAGGCACCTCACCTCGTGCTGCTGCATCACCAACCGTGGTTATCCCTGAACGAAGTAGATGTTCTGCAAGCTTAGCTGCCCGAATAGATAGATATTCATCAGACAGCTTCCGACTCTCAGATGGATCTGGTGTTCCACCATCGTGGCATAGGTGTACATGTGGATCGATAATCCCAGGCATAATTACACGGTCAGAAAAGTCAAGTTTCTTTGAAGCGCTTTTGGTAGGCTTCTTAGTCGTGATCTTTGCTATCTTACTTCCCTCAACAAGCAAAAATGCGTCTTCCAAGAGTTTGCCATTTCCAACAATAACGGTTCCAGCACTGATGAGGTAGCTAGTCATGTCATTTCACCTTTCAAGATTCAAGGGGCTACTTACATTTAAGCCGCCCTATTTGTCTCATAGAGAATCTATTCTTGGAAAGGTGCTGATAAGCTGAACTCATAACAGATAAAAAGCCATGACCTAAGTGATATTCGCTAGATGAGGGGGTTCACCTGTCCAGTCTATATCGTTTCAATTGGCCTAAGATATGTGCAAGATGTGGCTCTACCGAGAATCTTTGTGAAGATGTTGTTAAGATAATCAAGGACAAATATGTGTCCAGACCGGGGCCTGATACAGTAAGGAGCGTAGCATTTCATGCTCGAATCTATTTATGTACGGATTGCGAAATCATTGCAAAAGAGGAGCGGGAAAAGGAAAAATCTGGAGGAACGCAGAAAAGCAGTCAGCTCTGTATCTTAGCATTGGCAGTTACCATAGTAGGGCCGATTATAGTTACAATAACAGCTCTTACGATTTCAAATGCCAGCATGGCTTTATTTCTATCACTAGGCATTCAAACCTTGGTTTGGACTCAATGTATGACTGCAAGTCGTTCGAATCAGCGAATCAGTTTCAGCAATCCAAGAAGACTCTATGTAGATTGGGATACCAATCACAGGATTACATTTACGAACCGTAAGCTCATGCAAGCCTTCCAAGAAAAGAATCCGAGAACGCGTGTCAAGTACACAGATTCAGTAGTTGAAGACAAGCTTGAGTCTGCCACCTTGGGCGATATTTTTGCAGGATGTTGCGCCAGCTTTTTCGGTCTTGGTATAGTATCATGGATTATTCTGTTTCTTGCAGGTAAATGGTGAATAAAGATGGCTAAACACAGAAATTCAAATCGGGATATGATTCAAATCAGAATCACCATCACAAAGCATCTTTTCTCATTTGCCTTTAGTTCTAAACAGTAATTCCATGGAAAGCAATTCATATTCCTACCCGGTAGTCCACTCATCGTTTAAACTTCACAAGTAGGACACCCACCAGCATAGAGAACTTGGTTTTCTAGGCAACCGTCCCTGAAGACAGTGATTCCTTTCAGGTCAAGCTCATGAGCAAGGCGAAAAACCTCCTCTACATCCTCAATTGTGGCGTTGTTTGACAGATTGACGGTTTTGCTTACCGCGTTGTCAACATGATTTTGGAAGGCAGCCTGCATTTTAACGTGCCATTCTGGTCTTATTTCATGAGCTGTTTTGAAAACGCGCTTAACGTCGTTCGGTATATCTTCGATATCCTGCACCGATCCGGTCTTTGCTATCTTTTGTTCCAAGTCATCGCTCCAGAACCCCCTTTCTTTTGCAACTTCCTTGAACTTCTGGTTGACCTCAACTAGCTCAGTTCCTTCCGCTAGAATCCTACGATGTGTTATAGCGAAAAGAGGTTCAATCCCACTGCTCGTTTGTGAAATCAAACTGATACTTCCAGTTGGTGCAATGGTTATCAATGCGGCATTTCTCTTCCACGTGTTTCTTTCTTTCAAATAGGCGAAGTTCTCGAAGTTACCCCTGATTTTGGCCAGCTCAGCCGAAGCCCGTTCAGCTTTCTGCCGGATGAATGACATTACCCTGTCAGCTAATTCAAGAGCTTCTTCCGAGTCATATGGCACACCCAAATCAATAAGCAATTCAGCCCAACCCATGACTCCCAGGCCTATCTTTCTATTTGCTTTTGTCGTCTCCTCGATTTCTTTGATTGGATACTTGTTCAGCTCTACAATGTTGTCTAAGAACCGAACACCAAGCTTCGTAACCTCTTCAAGGCGATCCCAGTTGATTTCTCCATCTTCAACCATATTTGAGAGATTGATACTACCAAGCACGCAGGACTCATAGGGCAAAAGAGGCTGTTCTCCACATGGGTTTGTAGATTCGATCTCCATGCCTTCCAGCGGATGGTCTCTGTTGATTTGGTCGATAAAAACAATACCAGGATCTCCAGTATTCCAAGCATTATGGCAAACCGAATCGAAAATAGCCCTAGCGCTCATTGGCTTTACAACTTCGCCCGTGTGAGGAGAGACAAGGTCGATATCGCCATCCACCTCTAAGGCTTTCATGAATTCGTCGGTAACAGCCACGGAGATATTGAAATTCTGGAAGGAATTCCTATCAGACTTGCAAGAAATGAAGTCCATTATGTCCGGATGGTCACATCGAAGAATTCCCATGTTAGCTCCCCGCCTCTTTCCGCCCTGTTTTATTGTGTCGGTTGCAGCGTTATAGATTCGCATGAAAGATATTGGGCCACTTGCGACACCTCCTGTTGAACCGACTGTCGCCCCCTTCTCTCTTAGGCGTGAAAAGGAAAAGCCTGTTCCTCCACCGGACTTCTGAACCAAAGCCATGTGCTTCAAGGAATCAAAAATCGATTCCATGCTATCCTCTATTGGAAGAACAAAACAAGCACTGCATTGTCCAAGGGGAGTACCTGCATTGAAAAGCGTCGGGCTATTTGGCATAAACTCAAGATTCGCCATCATCGAATAGAATAGCTGCTCGTATTGATCCACGTCCGCATCGCTGTCAAATTTCTTCTCGATACCAGCTACAGCCGAAGCGACCCGTTTGAAGAGTTCCGAGGGGGTTTCGGTGGGTTCCCCATTTTCATTCTTGATGAGATACCGTTTCAGTACAGTAGCAGCATTGGCACCAAAATCCAAATCATCGATGACGCCCATCTTCTGGAGTAGCAATCTTTCCTCTCTATGCCTTTCGCGGTACTTGATGTATGCCCGTGCTACATCGGTATAACCTCGCAGCATCAGAGTGTCTTCTACAATGTCTTGAATCTCTTCAATGTGAATTGTATCGACATCTCGCTCGCGGATAATTCTAACAACTTCGTTGGTTAAACCCGAAACAGGATCCACTTCCACTCCTTGCGATTCAAAGGCACTGCGTATAGCTTTTTCAATCTTGGAATTGTCAAAATCTACAATCCTTCCATCTCTCTTTTCAACTTTCAATTTGTTGCCTCCCGGCAGCATTGTACAGTTTGTGAGTAATCAAAAAGACGCAGCTGCAAAATGCCGATACCGGTTCCATTACGTCTTCCGATTTAGGCCTTTTCCCGAAATCGGATGCATGACATACTAATGATTCAATTTCAGAAATTAGTTATGCTCAGACCTTATGAAGTCCAATATTGTGTTCAAGGTTGTCAAATTTTAAGTACTTAGAAAACGAGTCCGTGCTAACAAGATATCATTTTGGGCAACATCTACGTTTTTCCGTCTATGAGTTCGTCTTTTTCTTCTATTCGAATGCAAAGAAAAGTGTGGGCGACATTGCCTAGGAGTGCAATGCCACCAGTCTGCACTAGCGTTTCTTCATCAGCACGATGATTAGAATCAGAACCAAGGCACCGATGGCAGCTAGCACGATTAGAGTATCAACACCAAAGATAGTCTCTGGGAGCCCGAAGGGACCTGTGTCTGTTGGCGTAGTAGTTGTCTCTGTTGGGGTGGTAGTTTCTGTTGCTGTTGTTGTGGTTGTTGTAGTTGAAGCAGCTATGAAGACGGTAACATTCTCAAGAGAAGTCCAGTCACTCCAACGTCCCAGAGTATCATTCGAGCGGATTCTATACTCGATTGATGTGTCGTTTTCGAAAGTACCAAGGCTTACATTGAATTCGTCACCAGAACTAGGCTCCATGGTCACTGTTGTCCAACTAGTACCACCGTCAACGGTGTAATTGCAAATCACAGAGGATATGCCAGAGATATCAGTGACATTCGCTTCAATCCAAATTGAATCGGCTGGTTCAGGTGAGCTGGGAGAATGCGCGAACTCCAATATGGTCGGGCCCATGTTATCAACTGTAAATACTGCGTCCGATTCATCCATCGAATCAAGTTCGTAGTCCCTTGCTATCACTCGCACTTGAAATTCCGCGCCATCTCCAACACTTGTTGTGTCCCAAGATACACTAGTGCCACTAAGATTGGTACCGATAGAGTACCAGCTTGATCCAGAATCATCACTGTAGTAGACATCAAACAGAATCTGGTCCTTGTTTGGATCCTGGGCTGACCAAGTAATTGCTGAGTTGTCTGAAAGGGTCTCTCCCCCATTAGGAGACACCACAGTTACCTCCGGCGCACGATTCTCTGCTAGCCACCCAAAAGCGTTGGAAACAAATAGATCGTTATCACTGTCATAAAGATTATTCTCACCATCTCCATCATTGTCTGCATTGTACATCAAGAATCTATAATCAGCAGCGTAGACTATCCTACCAAGTCCAAAAGTGCTAGCGGCAATCACGGAAAGGTCATTTGCTGTACCACCATCTGACCACGTACAGGTTCCATCATCATCAGTATTTAGAAGAGAGACGGCACCCCCTATGCTGTTGAAAGCTGAGCTATAGACTAACTCCATTCTCTTCGTCCCTTCCATTATCCGATGGTTGCTCAAGTTTGCTTCATCATAGACGATAACACCAGCTGAGGGAGAGTCATCCGAGTCTTGCAGATAGCCGGTGTTGTTTCTATCTATCCCGAACGCATTTCCAACCTTGTCGGCCTCAAGACCAAATTGACCCCATCCCCCACATATGAACAAGCCTCCACCTGAATCAGCAAAATTCTTCAAATAATCTATTTCGGATACTGTGTAGTTCTCCCACCCATCTTGGATGACAATGACATGCGCCCGGTCAATCATCTCTTCATCAAATTGAGTCATCCAATGCACAGTATGACCATTTTCGGTAAGGAAGTTCGCAAAACCGTAGTATGAAGCATTGATCCAGAGATTTGCGCGGTGAGATTCATCGAACAGGACAATACGCTCTTTTTGTCCAGCTCCAGATAACCAGCGAATGGAGTTCAGCAGAAAAATCTCATTATTGCTGTCATAGAAGTTTTTCGTGCCATCCATATCGGTGTCAGTGTCACCCTTAAGAAGAGAAGAGTCACAATGAACCAAGACTCTTCCGGTACCCACGGTAGTTACTGCGGTAATCACCATTCCTTCAGCAGACGTACCGTTCGTCCAAGTCATCTCTTCATCCGCCACGGTAATTTTCGTTGCATCATCTGGTATCTTTGTCAATGCTGTGGCTCCATGATTTTCTATCCTTGCCACACCGACCGATACAGAATGGTTTCGTATGTGATTTGTATTGTTTAGATAGAAGCCGCCACCCACACCGACACCGTTAGATCCATTTACTAGACTGTATGTTTTCTGTCTCACGAAACCGAATCTTTCGATAACAGGGTCAATTTCATCTCCATATTGTGAGTATTCAGCTGCAACAAATAGCGCACCGCCTCCCTCAACAAAATCCTCGATGGTGTCTACTTCGAACTCTTGGTATGTATCAAAACAATATGTTAACACAAGAATATCACACGCCCCAATCCAATCGGCATCGAATGTCTCCATACTCGATACTGCAAAACCGATAGATGTAAGCTCTTCAGTGTAATTAATGAACCCACTCGAAATGCTTTCAAGTTGGGAATGCGAATTATCAAAAACAACATGCCTATGAAGTCGAACAGCATTGGCCAGAATTGTATCGAAGTATATTGACCTTGTAAACAAGTCAAAACCAAGCAATGCGATATGGCCTTTTCCTATGATTTTGTGAGTCACTACTGCCTGGGAACTGCTATTCACTGATGGAATTCCATCATAGACATCAAACGCCACTGTTCCACTGACTGCAGGGAATGTTGAATCGTATATGCCCCTAGGAAGTGGATCACTAGAGTTCTCCAGACTTAATGTTCCAGAACCGAATGAGCTTGGATTGTAGACCTGCAGCAAACCAGTTTGGTTTAAGATTCCAGCAGTAATCCCACGCGTACTCATAAACGAACCTACGTAGTCCATAACAATCAGTATTCCTCCCGAAGCTACGAAGTCCTCCAGAATCGATTCCCAAGCAGATGCAATAGTTGTGATATTGGTCGGATAAGCATTTTCTTGTTCAACAATCAACAAGATGTCATGCTCGTCAATCTTGTTGGCCAATTCTGTATAATCTGTGAGATTCTCATACCGAAACACGGGGCCGTAAGTTGATTGAAGCGATTCTATTGTGTTCCTGAATTCATTATTTGAGGTAGAAGTCAAATCGGTAAACTCGGTATACACAAGCAATGATACTGGCAGACGGTTTTTTGAGAATGCCGACGGCATCTCGGCCCCAGTAAAGGATCTCGTATTGAGATTTCTTTTTAGCTCTAAAATCTCGTTTGCATCATCCCCCTCCTGACCTGTATCTATGATACCAGTAGGCGAAAAAAACAGGGTTGAGAAAACGAGCAACGTGGATAGAAATATGAATACACTTTTTCCCATGATATTCACGCAGCGTGCTTTTCGTTTTAAGAAACATTTTGACATATAAATACTTGGAGAAAAAGATATACAGTTGGTAGCATGGTTCTACATTAGCTCAATTGTCGGAGAGGGGATGGAATTGCTGAACGATAATACCAGAAGGAAAGGTACTTAGGAGAAATCTAACCGAAAAGGTAGATAGCAGAAGACTCTGAACAATGAATTATCATATCGTACTTACCCGACGATGTAACCTCAATTGCGTCTATTGCCATGGTGGAGAACAAACTGAGGATACAGAGATACAGTATTCCCTTGATGACCTAGGTGATTTCTTGGAAAAAGAGCGAACACACACTACTCTAATGTTCTATGGAGGCGAGCCAACACTCCGCATTGGAACAATGATAGAGCTGATGGATAGGTACCCTGATGCGCGATTCATGCTGCAGACCAATGCCCTTCTCCTCCACAAAATCCCAGTTGAATATGTTAAGAGAATCCATTCCATTCTCGTTTCAATTGATGGGAGGAAGCACGTAACCGACGCATACAGATCAAAAGGTGTGTACGACAAGGTCCTTGAAAATGTCAGATGGCTTCATGATGTCAATTATCCAGGAGATGTGGTAGCCAGGATGGCAGTCTCGCAGCAAAGTGATATCTACAGAGAAGTTAACCACTTGCTTGAGCTTGAAAATCCGCACTTCGACCATGTTCACTGGCAGTTGAATGTTGTTTGGGACGCTGAAGGAAACTGGCAAAACTTCGACAAATGGGTAGCAGAATCATACAACCCGGGTATCACGCGTTTGGTAGAGGAATGGTTTCAAACTATGCAACACGGGCAAGTAAAAGGGATAGTGCCCTTCATGCCAATCATGTATACTCTGCTCACAGGAGAGCCCTCGAGACTTCGATGCGGTTCCGGGCTAGATACCTTTGCCATCCATGTAGATGGAAGAATAGGTATATGCCCAATATCGCCAGACTGGGATTTTTCCATTGTTGGAGATATCTACAATACAAAACCCGAAGAGCTGCAAGAAATTATGACAGTGGATGAGCCTTGTCCATCATGTGAGGTGTATCACATATGCGGCGGACGGTGTCTCTTCGCCAACAAACAGCGACTCTGGGGGCAAGAAGGATTCGACAAGATTTGTGCGACTGTTAAGCACCTTATCGAGGAGCTTGAAAGGTATGTTCCTGAAGTGAAACGACTCATTGATCAGGGTGCAGTGGAAATCGAGGATTTCGATTATCCACAGTATAATAATGGCTGCGAAATCATTCCATAATTGGAAAATTCCTCGGAGAATATGCAGAACTTGAACTCTAGTGAGGATGACACCAACTTCTTGGCATTTTGTGATGTTTCGGAAGCTTATGAAAAAGCATTCATGCGATTTAGATTCGGAATTCATCCTCTTCGGGGATTTCTTCTTCCTCGCACAAATCCTTCCTCATGACGATAATCTCTTCTCCAGCCCGTTCCTTCCGCTCGACTTCACTGAAACCCATGCGATCGTAATAATCAGCCTGGTAATCAATGCTCCCGTAGACTTCAATTTCTATACATGTCGCATTCTGGTGATCCAGCAAGTTATCTGCGTATTCCACCATGATTGTGCCAATTCTTCGGTTTCTGAATTTCTCTCGTACCGCCATTCGGCTAACAACACCGACTTGGCCGCGCATGCCGATTCGCATTGTGCCAGCTATTTCGTTTCCAATGAGTGCTACATACTGGTTGCCCATCTGAATGTGTCTTGCGATTTTGTCCATGCCTTCTTTCAATGCACCGGGCATTCGTGAAAGCTCTTTCTTGATAGGTTTGTATGCTTCTCGGAGAATGTCTTTGATGGCGTCTACTTCCGACAGTTCGGCTCGCCTGATTTGGATTTCGGCATAATTATGCATGGCTTTCACTACCAAGTAGCGGTATTCTATGTTCCTATTAGGATAAACCATTATTAGGGTTTATTGTGCAACAATACAATTCTGAGCGAGAACAATCTCAAACAAGCTGGTCATGAAGTTTTTCAACAATAATCCAACATGGGAACGACTACCTTTAATACAATCATTGATATGCTCAGTTAATAGGAGACTATAGTATGCCTAAAGAGAATGAAGAAGAAGTTGTCGAGTCTGATAAGCTGACAGATAAAGACAAGCAGGAGCTTCAAGAGGGAGCTTGTGTTAACTGCGCAATCATAGCTTTCCTTCTAGGAATAGCTGCTCTTTCCACAATGTTGCTTTGAACTGGTCGGCGCCAGCATGACATTCCTGATTGATCCGCCTTTACTTATAGGCTTAGCAATGCTTTCTCAATACTTGGGTTCTAAGCTCACAGGACACAGCAACCGAAGAGCAGGACAGATTCTTGCGCTTTTCAGTTTGTGTACCATCATGTTCACTAGTACCTCATTGTATCTTAACATGGGGTATATGGACTGGTTCTGGATCCCATTTCAGCCCGCTGTTACATCAGGAAGAGACCTCATGATTAATTCAGGAATCTTCTCTTTCGAATCTCAAAACACTACTGGTCTTATCGATGCGCTTGCAGCATTTCAGATATTGCTTTACCCGTTTTGGATTTATGCGGGTTACAAGCTATACTACATACTCAAGCCTTCTCAGAACTCATAGTCCCGCCGAAGTGAAGAAGAAAAGGAGTTCTACTCCTCTTCTTCCTCTTCTTCTCCCAATCGTTTTCCAGGTTTGAAACGAGCCTTCTTTCTGTCCACTGAAAGTCGACCTGGGTCAGGACTTGAGAGCTCATGTCCCGGCTTTCCTTCCTCAATACCTCGAGCGTGTTCACTTGGCCAAGCTTCTCCTTCTTCTGGAGCGGCCTCCATTATTTCCTCATCAACTTCGCCCTTTTCGAAGTATTCACCTTCAGCTCTCGCTTGTGAAATGATACGTTCAAGGCGCTCCTCTTTCAAGTAGTACAGAATTGTGCCCATTGAGACAATTGGGAAGGCCATCAGCTTTGCAACATCTCTGAAGATGAAGGTAGCATAATTGACAGCTGCATCCCAATCGGCAAAGAACCATTGACTGAGCATAGAGCCAGCGTCGGCAGTAACAGCAATGATGCTGTCAACAAAGAAGAAACCACTTGCCAAGAAGAATGTGAAAAGTGGTCCGAAATCACGAAGCCTCGATCGTGATTCTTCAACAGTTTCAGTTACTGTGCGTCCAATACCGCTCATAGCATAAATCAAGAAGAAGAACGACATCCCAATATCTACTACGGTCATTGTTGGTGCTTCAGTTCTTCGTAGTATGTTGAACAGGAAGTATCCACCGTACACCGCAACGAAAAGGGTCAGGAGCGAAATATTGAGCGCTGCACCTCTACCACCATACTTCACAAATGCTGCAAGAACTGCCAGCGCAAATAATCCAAAGAATGCATATGCCAGCAGCACAAAATTATACTGAATCTGTATGTTCTCCATCGCGTTTGGCATTGGCAGCGGAAGTGCTGACTCGATGAATGTACCAATTCCTAAGATATTGTTGGGAATCAGATACAGGGCTGCTATTGCTTCAGCTGCAATAAGACCTAGACCAATCAGCAATAAGATGAAGCTTCCCAAGCCCATAGCCAGTCCCCCTTTCTTTGGTTCACTTATGGTGGCAAGTCGCAGACTCGTCCTAGCTGAGAGATATGCTTGAAAGGCGATCCAGCCAACCCAGCAGAAAACAGCGAAGAATAGGAGTGCAAGACGTCCCACGAAGATAGAAAGAAACACAGAAATGAAGAAAGAAACAGAAATCCAGGCTACACCTTTGAGTTCTGTTGCTCTTCCTCTTGCTCTTCGTGTTATCCATAAGCTATCCAAGCCTAAGCCAGTGAACAAAGAACCAAGCATGAAGTAGATCGTGCCAGTAGCACCTAGGTAAACAAACACATTCACCAGAATTACTTCTACGCTTGTTCCTGCGAAGTAGCTTAGCAGGAAGGATACAAAAAATGACAGAAAAATACTTGTGACGAATACGATTAGATATGCCACGTATCGACGTGTTTTGAAGAATGTTTTCAGACCTGTAATTATTCCGGAGAGTATGGGGATTTCCAAAAGGGTCTCCTCCTTGTTTGATATTGAAGAGTCCCGTCAGGATTTAAGCTTTGCATTGATAGACCTATCAGGAACTCCTTTTTAGCGCCATCTGACCTGCAAACCAAAAGGATTTTAATATATCCTATTAGGATATTAGCTATTGGAAAGTATTCAAAGCCCCCCACCTAAAGAGGTTAACACATGGAGGGTATGCTACTGGGCAGGAAAATCTTGTACGTAGGAGAGAGCGACGCTCTCCGTTCTGCAATTGATAATAGACTCAAAGAATCACCACTGAGTTTTGAAATCATGCAGTCCTCCACGATTGAGAACCTAGGTACGCTCTTAGAAAATAATGATTTTGTGGGCGTTATAACGGACGTCAAAGCATCCAGCACGTCACTTGTGGAAAACATCTGCGAATTGTGCAACGAATGTGACATTTGCGCCATTTTGATTGTCGTTATTGAAGAAAATGTTGAGGAGAAAGGGCAAATCCCTGTTACTGAAGGCAACAGCATGTTCATCATCACGGATCAAACAAGATTTCCTAAAGCTGCCCTCAAAGCAACGGACATAATCATCAGCGAAGTCATGCGGGAAGAATCCCTGGCACTGCGCACAGGATGGCCGAGAGAGCATTTCAGAAGCATTTTTGAGAATGCGCGGGTCGGGATTAATCTGGTAGGGTTAGATGATAGAATCATCGAGGTGAATCCTGAATTCCAAGATATGGTTGGCTATTCCGAAGAAGAGCTAAAAAATATGACAATCACAGAGGTGACTCACCCAGAGGATTTAGAGAAGGACTATGAGCTCCTCAACAGAATGCTAGCCGAAGACGAAGATCGCTATCAGATGGAGAAACGGTACATCACCAAAAGCGGAGATATAGTATGGGCTAACCTAACCGTGACAGTAGTTCGAGATGATAATGGCAATCCCCTCTGGACAATTGGGATAGCACAAGATATCACGAAACAGAAGAAGACCCAACAAGAGCTGGAACGAGCTTTCAAGGCAATGGATAGTTCAATAGACGGTATTGCTATTCTCAACGAGAACCGGGAATATACCTACCTCAATGATGCTCATGCCGATATCTACGGGTATTCGAGGCCTGCAGACCTCCTGGGACTATCGTGGAAAGTCCTATATGGCCCCGAGGAGCGAGACAGATTCCAACAAGAAATAATGCCCTATCTCGACGAAAACGGGCATTGGAAGGGCGAAGCAGTCGGCAGAAAGAAAAATGGTAAAGAGTTCCCACAGGAAGTATCGCTTACTCTTCTTGAAGACGATGGGCTCATCTGCGTTGTAAGGGACATCAGCAAAAGGAAAGAAGTAGAAGAAAGGCTTAGGAAACAGAGAGAAGAGCTAAGTGAGTTTGCCCATGCAATGAGCCATGACCTATCAAATCGTCTGCACCAAGTTAGTGGATACCTAGATTTGTATCATCAAGATCATGACGAAGAAATGTATCGAAGAGCCCAACGCATAATATCTCATATGGGAGATTTGCTCAAGTATAGTGTTGAGCTCGCCGATGCCGGACAAGTTGTTCAAAAGCAATCTGATGTAGACCTTGGCGAGGTTTTGATGGAAGTAGCAAGCACTGTACTACCAAGAACCATCGACTATTCGCAGGAGGAACTACCAACCGTCGAGGCGGATAGGACAAAGTTGCTCCAAGTATTTCGAAATATCTTCGATAATGCCGTAACGCATGGGAAGCCCGAGAACATCAAAGTCAGTGAAGAGAGGGGAAACGAGGGAATCCATCTGCAAATAATGAACGATGGAAAGCCGATTCCTTTGGAACATAAGGAGAACCTGTTCAAACGGGGTTTCACCACAAGCCCTTCGAACACCGGATTTGGGCTTACGATAGCAAAGAAAATAGTTGAGGCTCATGGCTGGAAAATTTCGCTCAAGTCCGTTAATCCACCAATATTCGATATTTTCATACCAAAGGTATTCATTCAGTAGCTACGAGTTCAGCTACGATATGCTGGATTACCCTAAACATATTTGATTGAACGTAACTAATACATAGAGCGGTTCCTAAGAGTCAAATGAACAATGGAGCTTGGTTTGCTTGAGAGTAGTTGTAATCGGTGAAACAGATAGGGATCTTGTCGGGATTAGCAACCTATTGAGAAGTGAAGAACAAAGTGTAGACACAGCAAGTAAATGGATAGGAGAAATATCAAAAGCTCGCATACTCGATGAGGAAGATCCCGAGTTCGAACAGAAGCTCATTGATGCGAATCCCAATGTGGCCATCATCGTATTGGATTCCGAGAAAGAATATGTACTCCGGTCAAAGAGTCTAATCAGAGATGTTAGAAAAAAGATTCCGGGTCTTATTGTGATAGGACTTGTAAATACAACGGGATCAGAAGAATCGTTACCTATTGATAGAATCGAATCAGTGCTGGGCGTTACCTGCTACGAATTCCCGCCTCCTGAAACATAATGGGTTTCACCAAATTCGGTTTATTAGGAGGAATGCTCGTAAGGTACAGTAACTGTGATAGACGATGGCATCGCCTACACTCATTGCACTCCTCTTCAGTTCTGCGGCAATCAGCCTTATTGCAATGGCTGTAATATTTCGATCTTGGTGGAGGAACAGGCTACTGACTTCTTTTCTCTATATCCTCGCAATAGCTTGCTTCGCAGGTATGGCATGGGATATGCTGCTTGACCAGGTGTATATGCCATTCAGAAACTGGAGACTGAACATCGGTGGCGAAACGATTTGGGTGTCCAATCTTTTACTTGCCTTCCTTCTTGTAGGAGGCTTCATTTTCTGGTACTTCGCGGTACTGTATTCACAATACGAGACTCTTCCTCCCCGATCAAACGTTATTGCATTTCTTGCTGGAGCGGCATTATTGGCAGAACTTGAAGTGGAAAGCTGGTCTGCTCTGTTTCCACTCGTAATTGAAGCCATTGCCTTTGGATTATTCATAGTAGAGCTCATTCGATATGGTAGGCGGGTTAGTCGGCTAGGGCATCATGACAATGAGAGACAGATTCATCTTCATTTCTCAGGCTTTCTTGTATGGCTCATGGCTGGGCCGTTGGGTGTAGTTCTTGGGAATGTACCCGGAGTGCCAGGCTGGATTGGTGATCTCTGGCCTATTCCATACGGGCTTGGGTTGTTGATGGTTGCTTACTCTGTGGCGGTGAATCCACGAATGTTGATACTCAGTGAAGCGAGACCATTAGATTTGTTGATATTAGACAAGAAAGGGAATCTTGTAATTGCTCAGAGATTTGAAGAATACCCGCAAAGTGTGGATTCTGAGCTTATGGGCTCGGCCTTGTCTGGAATACTTAGCCTGATGCAGGATATGCTCGCTTCAAAGAAAGAGCTAGAACGAATTGACCATGGTGATGTCAAGATCATAATAGAACATGGTGTACTTACCACTTTCATACTTGTAGCAACACTTGAAACACCAAGCCTGAGACAATCCTTACGAAATCTGTGTATGGAATTTGAAGCCAACTATCGCAATCAGCTGGTTGAAGACACCAGCCTAGTCAGTTCATATGAAGACTTCAAGGAACGAACCGAGCAGGTACTGCGTTGAAAAACTGGAGAAGTACCCATGGTCAGAGTAATAAGACATCTTGAGATGACTGGATGAGAGGTCTTGAAAGTGGGAGCATCAGCTACTACTGTACTTTTCATCTGGGATGTGCGTGAAGATCTTCGGGAATACATAGTAGATGGCCTTGCAGATGTGAAAGGGGCCAACCTGATTTTTCCAGAGAGCTCTGATGAAGAGGATTACATCGAGTACGCTCCCGATGCTGATATCATCGTTGGGTGGAGGCCAAGTAAGAACCTGCTAGAAACCGCCCAGAATCTTCGGTTGTACATAAATCCTGGAGCTGGAGTACAGCACCTTCTTGATAAATTTCGATCTTTGGATCCTTCACGAAATGTCACATTGGTGAATGGCCATGGGAATTCCTATTTCACCGCCCAGCATGCTGTAGCTCTCTTACTTGCTTTGACGAATAAAGTAATACCTCATCATAATTGGATGACCCAAGGAAAATGGCGGATGGGAGATGAGCAAGCGCAATCAACACCAATGAGAGAAAGGCATGTGGGATTGCTGGGGTATGGAGCAGTAAACAGCAAAGTACACAGATTCCTCAGTGGTTTCAGGCTCGAGTTCTCCGTCCTCAAGACCAGCTGGGAAAACGAGCATGATTTACCCACACCTATCACAAGATACACCCCTCCAAATCTTCACGCGTTCTTGGAAGCAATAGACACTCTCATCATAGCAGTCCCATTGACAGACAAGACAGAAGGATTGATTGGAGAAGAAGAGCTGAAGCTTCTTGGAGAGAAGGCTTTCTTGGTTAACATGTCACGAGGCGATGTTGTTGACGAGGGTGCCCTCTATCGAGCATTAAAAAATGATGCCATCAAGGGTGCCTCTATTGATGTCTGGTACGAATACAAACCAGAACCAGATGAGAAAGACCGTAAGTTCCCTTACGATGAAGAGCAGCATCCATTTCACAATCTGGAAAATGTCGTTCTATCGCCACACCGAGGTGCATCGCCTATGAACGACCTCAGGCGGTGGAATGAAGTAATCGAGAACATACGACAATTCACAACCAAAAGAGAGAATTTCCTCAATATAGTCGACATACAAAGAGGCTACTAAGCGCAGCTGAGATTTATTAGGTACGATGTATTTTAGTTTTCCAACAAAATACACCATTAATGGTCCAATGGCTGAGATTCCACCTGTCGAATCAAGGTTCTACCGCACGTGCGGAGCTGAATCGACAAAGTAATTCGGATGTAGGAGTTACACTGGAACTCAATCATGAGAGGATGATGAGTGTGGAAAATTGTCGCGTCAACGGAGGAGGAAAACCCTTGAGGAAAATCCTGAGCTTATTCTTCATAACAATCATGCTAATTTTACCTGTTCAAACGCAGTTTGTGCCAACGAATCAACTGAGTGTGGAACCTGCACGCACCGTCTTAGCGCAAGAACCTGGAACTCGACTAGAAGGTGAAAATCTTGCACCCCATGTTCCCATCTATATCAATGATACGACGGATTTCCAAAGCCAAGGATGGCCTGGTACTGGTACTGAAGGAGACCCATTTGTGATATCTGATCTCAATATCACCTACGATATAGACCAAGTGCTGATTAGAATCTATAACGTAGATTCGTATTTCGTTATCAGAGACTGCTATCTTGGTCAATTGTCAGTCAGTTGGGGAATTCACATAGAGAATGTAACAAATGCTGCCATTGAATTCGTTACAGTATCTTCGAAAGGAAACGGAATCAACTTCGTTAACACAATCAATTCTACCATATCCTACGTTGATGCAAATGTCGAGACCCCAGAGGGTTTGAACGTTCTCAGCTCTGCGAATGTGGAAATCGAGCATAATCGGATTTCAGGATATGGGCTTTATGTCAGAGAGAGTAGCGGAATCGAGGTGCAGTACAACGAGATAACAGATGCAGGAGCGATTGGTGCTCTCATCTATCAATCAAATGGCACTATGATTTCATCCAATCAAATTCTGCGCACAACGAATTTTGGTGTTCGACTGGAGAATAGCAGTTTCTGCGAAATCAATGGGAATACCATTGAAGAATCGGGAACCAATGGAATCCATCTTGTACTCTCTGAATACACGATTATCGAAAACAACGAAATTCGCTACGCAGGCAGTCGAGGTATCCAATTTGATAGCGACGAATGGATAGAAATTGTAGGAAACCACATTAGCAACGTTAGCAGTCATCCAATTTACACTGGAGATTCAGCCAACGGCATAATATCTGGCAACGAAATAATGGATAATCCATCAAGTGCGGGGGTTGTCTTTCAAACAGCGGTGGAGAACTTCACAATCAGCAACAACTACATCGAAAACACTTGGGGCGGGATATTCACGATGTCTGGTTCCAATGTAAACATGACAGGGAACATCATAGAAGACGTTCATAATTACTTCATTGCGCATCAATCAATACCTGACGGTTTGGTATTCAACAATACCTGTGCAGATTCAGATGAGTTCGGTCTGTACGTGACGATGTCTCCCAGAACAGTTGTTTCTAATAATGTTGTAAACGGCTCTGGAATTCGCTCAATAATTGTGGATCGCGCAAACATCACAGTAAGTGGAAACCTAGTGTACGACTCTCCATTAGGAATCCAGGCAACCTCAAATGCCAACAATGTGAGTGTCTTTGATAATCAACTGTACTCGATAGACGTAGCTATCCAGATATCTGGAGATGACGCTTTTGTTGATTCGAATCAAATCATGGATTGTGGTACAGGAATCGAAATAAATTCGGGTGCAGAAGAAGCTGATATTTCTAAGAATGACATTGACAATGTGGATGATGGGATTTACCTCACAGGGTCCAATATATCTGCCAGCAACAACACCATCGGTAATGCGGATTATGGCATTTACATAGATAGTGCTGTGAATCCAGAATTGGAAGACAATATCATCGGAGCCTCAACAATTGGAATCTATATTCATTCTTCAACCAATGGACTATTCGAAGGCAACAACATGACGGAGTGTGGTTTCTATTTCAGTAATGGGCAGTCCATTGCTAACCTCAATCACTCATTTGCCGAGAATCACGTAAATGAGAAACCCGTCTATTATGCCCTTAATGAACAGGCACTTGGTCTCGATGGAGCGGATTACGGTGAAATCATTTTGGTCAATTGCTCAGACTCTTCCATCAATGGTGGTGTGTTTACGTGGAGCACTTCTGCTTTCTTGATTTATCATTCAGAGAGAATCGACATATCAAATGTTCACCTGTCAGATTTATGGTATCCAGTGTCGGTTTATCAGACCGCTAATCTTACAATCGAGGATTCCATTTTCGGAGGCAGGTTGAATACGGCCGTAATTTACGCCGACTATTCAGATGGTTTGGCGGTGTACAACGGATCGTTTACGCAACTAGACGGAGATGCAATCTCCATCAGGAACACAAACCCATACTCAGTTGAGCAAAGTCATTTCTCAGATATCACAGGTTCTGCAATATTCACCTATTCGGTCTCTGATGGAACTATACAAGGAAATGACTTCATCAACGCTACATACGGGGTCAGGTTCACTTTCACCTACGATACTCTTGTCAATGATTGTGTGTTTATGTGGAATACTTATGGCATTCATTCGTCTTCGGAATCTGACGATAACAATGTAACGTTCAACACCATTCATGATAACCAGTATGGAATAAGAATGGATGACTCCTTCACATGGTACATATACAACAACACAGTAAGATGGAATTCCTACGGTGTATATATCACCACTACAAATGACGATCAGTGGATTTACAATAACACATTTGCCTTGAATGCCATATACAACGGATATGATGATGGTGCGGATTATTGGGATGACCGTACTGATGGGGGCAACTACTGGGGCGACTATGATGGCACAGGTGTTCACGATATACCCGGCGGAACTTCCGTAGATCGCTGGCCCTACAAATATGTTGAGACAGAACCGATTATCAACAATCCGCAGGACATCTGGTATGCTGAAGGGTCGGAAGGCAATAAGATAACATGGCTGCCTTTTGATAACAATCTTAGAGATTGGACTGTGGAAATAGATGGCAGTCTCTGGGCATCAGGCGCCTGGAATTACAATAATGTATCTGTAAATATTGACGGGCTCCCATACGGAATGCATGAAGCAATAATCATGGTGCGAGATCTTGATGATAATAATGTCACAGACTCAGTGCTGATTCATGTCTTTGATGACACCGCACCGGAAATCGACCATATTCCCGATAGAATCGCATTCGTTGATGGAACAGATCAAATGCTCTCATGGGAGGTTTCCGATCTAAATCCTGCAACCTATCAGGTCTATGTCGATGGTAGCGAGCTAGAAGACGGAACTTGGACATCAGGCACTCTCGAAGTGGATATAGATGGTTTCGCAGCTGGAATTCATCAATTCCAAATCGTAATTACAGATGTGGATGGGAACGAAGCTACCGATACTGTTGATGTAAGATTCATCGAAGATGATGAGGGGCCAACCATCGACAGCCCACCGGATCTCATGTATGTCGTGGATACGACTGGAAATTCCATCGTATGGTCACCGTCTGATGAGTATCCAGACTATTACGTCATTTCAAGCAATGAGACAGAAATCAAGCAAGGGAATTGGGGAGGATCCCGAATAACACTCAATGTGGATGGTCTTGATGTTGGTACTCATTCATTCACCTTGACGGTTTATGACGGCAGTGGTCAGAGCGCTTCAGATTCTGTGAATGTGACGGTTCTACCCACGCAGCCAACCACACCAGAACAACCGCTTGACTATCTAACAGTCTTGCTCATAGGAGCCGCGATAGGAGGGACTGTTCTTGTGATTGCTGGCGTCCTTTACTACAGGAGGGAAAAACAGTGAAGAGAAATTCAATAGCTATCATTGCGCTGACAATTCTAGTATTGCAACCGATTCTGATAATGGGTATCGGATGGCCCATTTCTGAATCAGTACCACTGGCAAGTAATCCTTTTACTACGGCACAGGAACCCGGCTCACGACTAGACCCAGGTGAGTACACACCGCATGTGCCAATCGTAATTGACGAAACTTCGGACTTTGAGACACAAGGTTGGCCAGGGTCAGGAACACCTGCGGATCCCTATGTGATTTCCGAGTTGAACATCACTTACGATGTGGATGAGCACTTAATCAGTATCATAAACACGAACGCATCCTTTGTAATCCAGGATTGCTATCTGGCCCAAGATTCGTTGGAATGGGCAGTCAGATTGGCCAACACAACTGCGGCCGCAATCGAGTATATAACTGTCGATTCTGCAAGAGGGGGAATCTATCTTGATAATTGCAATAACACGCAAATCATGCATTCGGACATTGCAGCTCATTCCACAACTAGCGGGCTAGCCTACGCAGTTTATCTAGGCGACTCGGCATATTGCTCAGTAGAAAACAACAGGTTAGAAAGCGAGTATCGTGTGGTATATGGAATAGAAAGCCACAATCTGACCCTTTCGCAGAACACAGTATATGGAAATGTCGGATACTTCATATTCTGGTTGTCATATTGCAATGACACAAGCATCTTATCGGAAACTCTGTATGGTGGGTACGATCTGCTTGTCAGCCACTGTCATCACCTTACGTTCAACAACTTGTTTATCAACGGTGCTGGGGGGCTTCATTTATCACAATCAACTGATATTCTGATAGAAGACTCAGACATCACCGCTTCCAACTCAGAGGCGCTTGATGCAGAGCAGATGCATCATACCGTACTTCACAATACTGTATTTAGCTCGGGTAGCTCTGTTGGTATGGAAATAGATGGAAGCAACAATCTGGATATCACAGAATGTACAATAGCCGATGCTGCTGTTCATGGTGCCATCATTGATAATTCGGCCAATTTGTCAATGTCCGACCTATCGGTATCCAATACAGGCGGTTACGGACTGAATCTCAACGACGTCTACAATTTTACTTTGGAAAACAGTGATATTTCGAATACTGGAGACGAAGGAGTCTATTTCGATGGCTGTAATAATATCACGTTCGTAAATAATCTCATTTCCTATACGGGAGAAAGTGGGGTATATACCCAATTTTGCGAGAACCTCACTTCGACAGACAATCATGTCCAATATGCTGACGAATATGGCTTCTACCACAATCTCGGAGATAATTTGGTATTTCATCGGAATACAGTGAGCTATGCAACCGACGATGGAATTCGTATTGATATTGCCGACGACGCATCGATTATGGATAATCAGGTAAGCTATTCTGAAGAAAATGGATTATCGATAAGCGACTGTGATAGAGCAATCATTCATGACAACTCTGTTGACCATTCTGAGGACGGAATACAAATTGATTCGTGTGTGAACACCAGCATAATGCACAACACCGTTCAGGATGCAGTTGGAACTGCAGTCGATCTCTCTGATATGGAGACCTGTGTAATAGACAGCAATACCATAGATGCAGAAGCTAACTACGGTGTATCGCTTAGCCTTATGGAAGATTGCAATATAACAAACAACGCGGTAACAGGAAGCGGTTTCTTCTGGAATCCTACGCACCCGATAGGATACTATGAGCATGTCTTCGAAAACAACACAGTCAACGGTATGGACATTTACTTCGGAATCCACCTTGATGGGGAGGACATTACAGCAGGTGATTGGGCGCAGATATTCCTAGTGAATTGTACAAATATGAATGTGCACGACGGGGTTTTCAATCAGATTACAATTCCAGTCGAACTCATGCATAGCGACAATTGCGCGGTCTCCAATATTGAATCCACGAACAATGTTCAAGGTATCCGTCTTTATAGAAGTGAAAACGCTTCACTAGATGCCATTGAATATGTTGGAATAGGGCGGAGTTATGGGGTAATAGCCGAATACTCCCATGGGCTTGAGATGGCCAATTCATCAATCGAAGCTTGTTACGGTAATTTCTACTACGGCCTGCAAATCATAGATTCTAACAGAGTTAGGATAGAAGACTGCAATTTCAACCACAATTACAGACATCTATACGTCTATGACTCATTTGACGGCGTTATTTTGGACAACGAGTTTCATAATTCGATTTCATATGGCATGTACATAACACCACAGACCACAGAGTATATTCGGATTATGGACAACCTTATTTTGAATGCAACCTATGGAATTTACATTGACAGAGCAAACAACGTTACTATCCAGAACAATACTGTTAGATACTGCACGGGGCATGGTATTCGTTACGGTGGTTCCTCAATCAATGCTCTTAATGTCACACTGAACACCTTGGAAAACAATCAGGACGGCATCTGGATTAGCAATAATGATGTGTCGTTAGTTAGCAATAACACGATTCGCTGGAATTATCGCTACGGAATATATGTTGATACACCAGCGGTTCCCGATATATACTACAATATCATTGCTCTCAATCACGAAGCCAACGGTGAAGACGAAAATGTGGGAACATTCTGGGATGATGGCGTCGATACAGGAAATTGGTGGGACGATTATGCTCCACCAGGAGCCTATGATGTAGATGGTGATACCCAGGATAGGTATCCAATGCAGTACTTGCCCACCGAGCCAATCATAGACCAGCCCCAAGACATCTACTACGCAGAGGGTTCCACAGGCAATGAAATCATCTGGTATGCCTACGATGATTATCTCAAAGAATGGTCAGTCAGTATTGATGGTGACACTTGGGATTCTGACGCGTGGAATTACGACAATATAACTGTGGAAGTTGATGGCCTTGAATATGGCACCCATACCGCAGTGCTTACTGTGTGGGATATTGAAGACAATTCAGCAAGTGACACGGTGATTATTCACGTCTACGATGGAACCAAGCCGACAATCAGCAACACTCCCAACACGGAGGCTTTTGTTGATGGTTCAGGGCAGACGCTTTCATGGAAGGTATCAGATCTTCATCCGGACACCTATACCGCATATCTTGATGAGGAGGAATGGGATTCCGGTTCATGGTCCACTGGTACGCTTCAAATCAACATCGATGGCATGTCAGAAGGAGAGCATACGCTCAAGACTGTAATCAGAGATATTGACGGAAACCAAGCATCAGATACTGTCATCATTCTTGTAATTGATGATGATGCATCCCCGACAATAGACAGTCCCGCAGATATGGCCTTTATAGAAGGTACGACGAATAATCAGATTGTGTGGAACCCAACTGATGCATATCCCGATCGATTTGAGGTAATCAGCAACGATTCAGTCATAGTGGAGGGTTCTTGGGGAGGCTCCAGAATAGTTGTGACTGTAGACACCTTAGAAGTTGGCACACATACACTCACTCTAACAGTCTATGACAAGAGCGGTAATTCCGTGAGCGACTCTGTGGAAGTTGAGGTAATACCTGTTTCAACACCCCCTGAACCAGCTCCAGAGATTCCCTGGATTATGATAGCCACAGCAGCAGCTGGTGTCGGTGGTGTTGTGGCGATTGGAGCTCTGCTCTATATGAGGAAACGGAGGGCAGGTTGAAAACAAGGAGGTTAACACAAGATGGTCAAAACTACTCTAGTAAATGTTAAAACTGATAGATTGTCTATGAAATCAAAATCAAAGAGGTGCACGCCCATGCAAAGAAATGGGAGGAGATATGTACTAACTCTAATCTTACTATTTGTAACCCTGCTGGGGCCCGCAATAGCGACTGTTGACGCCGCGTATGTCACAGCTATCACCGAGACCCACAGTCAAGACTTCGAAAGGGCAGCAAACGGGCATGCTTACGTATTTTCCGACGAACCGCCGTTATCGTCTGCGGATACAACATTCCTTACTCATGACGAGGATGTTGTTTACAGTCGGATAGATTATGAGATGGGAAATTGGGATACACCCGGGCCTTATGCAGCGGATGGTCCAAGGGAACACAAATTCGACTTCGGTTCACGTTATGAAATGGATGCTGGTTGGCTTCATGAAGGAACCTATTTACCCGATTTCTTGGATTTCGAAAACACTACCAATGACGTAGAAATCGGTATGAAGGTGAAACGTGCGGTATTTCCAATGACGCTCAACGAGGAATTTAGCGTCATGTTGGAATCTGGTCTGATCAACTGGGGCACGTTCAATCTTACCGATGAGGAGTTTCTCCACATTCAAGTAGCTGGTGGACAGGACAACCTAGAAGCTGAATTTGGAATACTCGACCCTAACGGGAGGCCTCTATGCTTCGAATTCGTCGAAGGAGCAAATATCGTTAAGATGCCATGTCTTCCCTCAGGTGAAGGCATGTATACATTCTTGATTTTTCCGTACAACACAGACTACGGATTGATTTCCATGGATATTCTCATAGAGTCTGTTGTCCCCCAAGAAGTTCTCTTTGGGGAGACCATAGAAGATACTCTAGAGGGAAGTGAAGATGTTGTAAAAGAAGATGGTTCAGAGGTCTACCAAGAGAAACCGCCCGTTGCCAGGACATACAAGTTCAGTGCCAACAGCACACACCCTGGCCGGATTAGATATGCTTTGAACTACCCCGAGGATGGAAATGGTGGACCTGACCCGGCCCAAATCCTGATTACTGGTGGTATTTTTACATATGAAATGGGTCATATGAGATGGCAGGATTACTTGGATCCTTACTCCGATGAGTTCCATTATTACTCGTGGGCAAACGAAAGCTATTACCTTACAATCGAGGGTCTCGATGAGATAGAGTACACCCTCCATCATGATCGACCAAACGTACCGATGCTGCCTCAGAACCAAGAATTCTACATCGAGAATTTACTATCTGGAGGTGTGAGATACCCCTACAGATTGCCGCTCGCTCAGGACTCCGTACTCCGGGTAAATGGCTCATCAGGTATGGTGGGCTTCAGTTGGAGAATCTGGAAGGTTACTGAGAATAAAATTAGCTTTAGTCGGTCGATTGGTTTCGGCAGTCAAATCGAATATGCAAACACCTACTACTTGCCGGCTGGAAACTACTTAGTTACTGCCTCAGGCGGTGAAGGTGCCATTGGTCGTTTCGAGTTCAATCTTGGGCCGATTCTAGATGGTGCCGGTAGTGTTGCTGTTGATGCCGGTGACGTTATTGGACTTCGGGTCGATACGAGTCCATTAACGTTCTACAGAAGCAATATTACCCTCATGACCCACGATAATGTCAGTGTCAAGTCTGAGATAGATTATCTCAACGGTTACGGCGGAAATGAATTGGCGGATGACATGACCCTTGGGAATCAACAGTCTGGAACGAGTTGGGTTGCCTTCGGTGCCAATACAACTTCATTCCAACTTGGAACTGACACTACGTCCTATTCGATGTTCTGTGAGGGTGATGGGATAATTGTGTTGACACCCTATCAAGTCAATAACAACACGGCAGGCATTGGGGAAGAGTATCACCAATACACGGTGGATTACGAAATCACCTTCGAAGAGTATGAAGGATTCATCAATGCCACCAACTCAGAAACCGTGACTGGTACTCCCGTGTGGTCCAACTTCACACTGGGAGACCCGGCCGACGCAACCGAAACATATGTGTTCCGTCTTAGTGCTGTCCGTGGTACTTGGTACAACTTCTCAATCTATACTCACGATGTTGACTCATGGGAGGCATATCTTTACCAGAATGTAGATGATTGCAGCCACTACATTGATTGGACTGATGATCTTGAAGATGTGTTCACAGGCTCCCTCTCTGGAGATGGCTATCTCGAGCTCGGCAGTATCAGCAATGAGATGTTGTTTGTCTTTGAGATTGACCGCAGCGAAGTTGAAGAGGGTTTCTTTAACATACTTGTTACGCCGCATACCACGAACACCCTTGAAACTCCTCCACCGCTCGAATACCAAGGTGGTGATGGAGGCGAACCACCAGGCGATGATTGGCTGTCACAAAATGGACTTCTCCTTGCCGGTGGTATTGGCGCTGCTGCCGTCGTGGTAGTCGTTGGTGTGTACTTCTGGAGGAAAAGAGCAGCGTAGCAACCAAAAATACAATGGATGGGCAGGTCAGGTTTCTGGCCTTGCCTGTCCTCTATCATCTTTTTCTTTAGAAAATCACGATTGCATTGTTTCAACTTGGAAACGAAATCTTATCCAGCTCACCTTGTACTATTTCTTTGTCTTCCTTGCTTTCAATTTCTGAAATCGCTTCTCGGGTGTGTTCCATGTATTCGGTGAATTTCTCCCTATCCTTAGCAACAGCATAGGCTCGGGTCATGGCTTCATATGCAAATGCTAAATCCCAATCTCCAACGCCCGTATCCTTTGTTATCTCAAGACAGCGCTTTGCATGGTGCAGAGCAGATTCAGCCCGACCCATCGCAGACGCCACACGTGAAATCATGTAATCAGCGCGCGCCAAGTTGATCGGTTTCCCAATTATCTTCCAATGATAGCGCGAAGTATGGGCCATGTCCAGGGCATCCTCAAGTTCCCCTTCCGATGGGTCTTCTTTGTCTAAAATAGGCCAAATGGCATTGTTTGTTTCAACAGCTATCTTCTTGTGGAATTCTTCAATCGAGAGTTTCTCATCGTCTGTCATGATCTTCAACCGTGATGTTAGGACAACTTGCGCCTTATTTCATTATGGACAAGAATCATATTCACAGATTGTAGTTTCAGAGTCTACTGTCACCGAAAGCTTGATGCACAGCACCTTCTCTCAAAGGAATATGAAACTAGGAGACATTTATCACAAAATCGTTGAAATGGGAATCGAAGCAGATCCTCGAAGCAAAGAGAAAATCGACCAAATCCTTGAGAAATCAAAGGAGAAGCTAGACAAACTGGAAGGCAAGAAGAAAGAACTTGCTGACAAGGATGTGACTTGGAACCCATATACTGATTGCCGTCTGCTCTATGGCGACGAAAATCGGGAAGTGGAGAGCATCCTCTGTGGCGTTGATATTTCACCGGGTGAGCTAGTTCTTGCCGACAGGCTAAGCGAGAAAGGGCAACCCGTGGATATGGTTCTCGCCCATCATCCGCACGGGATTGGCTCCTCTAAGCTCGACTGGGTGATGCAACTTCAACCAGAGCAGTGGGCGAACCTGGGTGTTCCTATCGCACAAGCTGAATCCGCAATGGCTAAACGATTGAAAGAGGTTCATTTTAGCCTTAAAGCAAGAAATCATACCAGAACAATCGATGCGGCCAGATTGCTCGATTTGCCCTTCATGTGCGCTCATACTCCTGCTGACTCAGTAGGCTATCAATTCATCAAGAAGTTCCTAGAAGAGAAGGATCCACAAACGCTAGGTGAGCTGGCCGACGTTCTGCTGGAGCTTCCAGAATATCAAGCTGCAGAGAAAGTTGGAGCTGGGCCGGAGATTCTTGTTGGTAGCGAAGACGGCTCCGTAGGAGAGAAGCATGTCTTTTTCACTGGCGGAACTTCCCCAGGACCAAAAGCGATTCCAAAACTTGCCCGAGCAGGAGTAAGTACAATCATCAGCATGCATTTGCCCGATAAGTTGAAGGAGAAGTGTGAAGAGGAAGGCCTCTACGTCGTGATTGCAGGGCATATGAGTTCTGATTCCATTGGCCTCAATTTGATACTGGATGAACTAGAGAAGGAAGGTATGGAAACATACGCGTGTTCAGGATTCACCAGACACAGTCGGATTTGAATTCATACAAGGGAGGAATAGGATCAAGGCTATGAGAGATTCCAATTTGCAGGTTTAGATGGATCTACCCGCTTGCCAATTGGAATGCGTCTCCAGCTATATCCTTGTTTCGGAGCGGAGAAACCATAATTTACCATAATATTTCATAAATATACAGAAAATATAAAACAGGATCATGGGAGGCCTAAAATGCGAGATAGACGATATCTTGTTCCTGAATCTGATGTAGTAGGCCATGAACAACGCAAATAGTAAGTCAAAGAATAGCAAGTTAAAGCGAAAGGACTGCTGGATAAATGACACAGGAAAAACCCGTGCCCAACAATGAAATCCTTAGACTTGTCGATTTGTTCAGGACAGGCCTAAAAGATTCCGTGTATAAATGGTTTGAAGAAGCTAATCTTTGTACTGAAGAGGAGCTCAAAGTTTTCGAAGTAGTTCTCGATCGAATTGGACATTTATGGGAGAAAGAAGAGATCCCACTGACATCTGTTTATGTATCTTCCAAAATCGCTGAAGAATTGGCAAACACTCGACTTCGCCCCGAAATAGAAGGGAAGAGCCCCAAGGGCACCATCGTCATGGGAACTGTAAGTGAGGATACACACTCTCTTGGAAAAAACATTGTCAAGCGGTTCCTTAGTCCCTTCTTTGAAGTCCACGACTTAGGCAACGATGTTCGCCTTGAAGACTTCATACACCATGCAAAACGAACCGAAGCAGACATAATAGCTGTATCCGCATTGATGATGAACTCCATACAACAACTCCCCCATTTACGAGATTTAGTTGAACAAACAGAATGGACGCAGAAGCCTAAGATTCTCGTGGGAGGAGCTCCATTCTCAATCAATCCTGAGCTTTGTGAGAAAGTAGGCGCAGATGATTGTTCAGGTTTTGCCTTTGATACAGTTGAAAAAGCAATGATTCTGCTGGGGGATAGTAGATGATGAAACCTATTGAAAGGGTAGCAACAACACTGAAACACGAAGAACCCGACAAGGTTCCAATATTCATTCTGACAACCGTCCACGGGGCGCATGCAGTTGGCAAGAGCTATGGAGACTATTTCTCGAATGCAGAATTACTTGCAAAGGGACAACTCAAACTGCAGGAGCAACTTGGACATGATTGCTTGTACCCGTTCTTTTACGCAGCAAAGGAGGTCGAAGCTTTCGGCGGAGAAGCATGCGTCAAAACTCATGGCCCACCAGAAGCAGGAGAACCAGTGTTTGAATCTGCTGAAGATCTAAGAGCAACAGAATTGCCAGAACCAACCTCAGACGTGTTCGATCCAATAATTGAAGCACAACGTATCCTGTATGATGCAAAAGGGGACAGCGTGCCCATAATCAATGCCATTGTTGCTCCATTTTCGCTTCCAGTTATGTTGCTTGGTTTCGAGAATTGGATAGAATGTATCGTGAGCAGACCAGATTTTGCAAAAGAAATTGTGGAACGCCTCCTTGAATATTCTGTTCAACTATCAAACTACTTGTTCGAGAATCATGCAACTGCTTTGGCGTATTTCAATCCTGTTGCAACAGGCCAAATCACAAGCCTTGTTGAATATCGGCATCTTTCGTTGGAGGTAGATAAGAAATACTATAGGAAAGTAGAGGGGCCATGCATATACGCTCTTGCTGGAAGTAAATCTAGGAGCATCTTGCCTACTCTGGTGGAGGAAATAGGGATTCCGGGAGTCACAGTATCCAGCAATGATGATTTGAAAGAAATAAAGAGAGAATATGGAAAAAAGACCACCCTTGTTGGAAATCTGGACAACCTCGCCATGGCGTCTTGGTCGGCTGAGGAAGCAAAAGCACAGGTTAAGAGGTGCATAGACTCAGCGGCAGAAGGAGGGGGTTACGTCATATGTGATCATCACGGAGACATCCCAGAGAATGTGCCTAACGAACTTTTGGAAGAATTGGTCAAAGCCAGAAATAGATGGGGTAGATATTGATGACGAAGCCTAAAGAAAATCCACCAGTGAATTATGTCAATATGACCGAGCTGGAAAGAAATGCTCTGAAGTATTCCCAACTAAGATACATTCTCAGTGAATTGGTTGAAAGTCATTCCCCTAGTTCGATATTGAATTTGATTATGGATTTGATGGTAGACCTCACAGGGGGGGACGCAATTATAGCAAAAAGGAAGGGACCAGGGATTTGGGAAATGTTCAGCCCTTTTGAGGATGAGCCCATAACTTGGAAACCAACACGACCCTATCTCGCTGATATCTATGAGACCTCGATAAGAGAAGGGCCTATGATATTTACCTCTAAGGACAACCAGAATGAGAACCTCTCAGAGAAGCACCAAGAAGCCTTGAAAGCACATGATTACAAGAATGCATTGGTCATACCCGGCGATACAAAGAATCTCGATTTCGTTATAGAAGTAAATGATATCAATTTGATAGAGCATCTAGAGCGATATCAAAAGGAGCTAGAAGACTTCATTCTCCCGCTTGCCTTCACGATTGAGACCGCCTTACATCTTGACGAAATCCAAGAGTCGCAACGCGAAAGCAATCTACTTCTGGATCTACTGATTCATGATATCCGGAATCACATAACCAATACAAGAATGGCGCTAGAGCTGCTGAACATCAACCCAGATCATCTAGAATCTATTCAGATTGCGAGAAATCAAATGAAAGAAGCAGAGAAACTCGTGGAGCGAGTCAGGAACACGCTTGTGCCCGGAGAAGAAATGCAGCTACAACCAATTCATCTTCGAGAAGTCGTGGAAGACAGCATTCAAACCGCCATAGCGGACACCAATGTAGGTGACGTGGATTTGATAGTCGAGGATACAAACGCACCTGAGAATCCAACAGTCTTGGCGAATGAATTACTGGCAGATGTATTTGTCAACCTCTTCACAAACGCGATAAAGTATACAAAACAGACACCTAAGATTATCGAGCTGGAATGGAAACCATGGAAAAGCAATCCAGTCTTCCTTCACATTCGCATCTCAGATCATGGAGTGGGGATTTCTGATGAGAAGAAAGCCCAAGCAACAGAGAGATTCGGTTTGACGAGTGACAAAGGCTTTGGTCTTGGGTTAAGTGTTGTTTCAAGATTACTCGATAGCTACAACGGATATTTCTGGCTAAGTAATCGTATTCCAAATGATCCGAAAC
>WJIL01000002.1 GCA_014730275.1 Candidatus Lokiarchaeota archaeon
GGTCTATACTGAATTCTAAGCATCTCTGGTTCATAGCGAATGCCAAGAGCTTCACAAATCCTTTGCATCTCATTTCCAGCATCAGATCTCAGGTTTTCATATGCCGTAGATGCCGCAACAACACCTTGTTTCCTAAGCCTCTTTATCTGCTTGAGCTGTAAGATGTTAAGGAATACCTTTTTGGTTAGGCCTTGCCTTCTACTACCTTCTCTTCTTGCCTGGGCTCCAATCTGTGATCTTATCGTGTCTGATATTGATCTTTTGATTACAACAAACTTCGCATTACGAAAGGCTGGTACAATACCCAATGCAGTAAAGGGGGAGATCTTTTGCACCCAATATGCCGCATCATTCCTTCTGCACAATTCCTCCATTATGGTTCTGAACAATTCCATGCAGTCCATGGGTCTGGGGTCAACACGATAGAATAGCTCCTTGTCTACACCTGAAAGCTTGAAAAAGTCCGTACTTGACCAAAGTTCAACAAGGCCAGCGTAATCGTCAAATCTGCTCAGGTCTCGGAAGATGGATCTTAGACCACCAAGCATATTTGACTCCATGGCTCCGCCGCTTCTTTTCCTATCGCGTTGCATACCAAATACTTGAGAATGGTTACAAAAAAAATTTGTGAGATATTTCGTTCCGGACCGATTGATGCCAACCACGAAGATTGGCTTGAGCGTTTTCCTATCTTCTTGTTTGTTCATATCTCCCTCAGCAATGACGTCTTATCATAATGATCCAACCATTTTCCCTGGTTCGTGCGTCTGTAGATCATATAGCTGGCCTAGCCCAAAGGTTCGCACGACATCTAGAATACCTTCAATCTCTGAAGGCTCAAGATTGTCTTTCCAATTTCCGTTTGAATTCCTAGTTTCTCGCTCTCTTTCGTAGCTCAGCTGCAGAAACGCTTCACTTATAGCGCTTCTTCTAATACCATCAAACGCAGCGAATTTCAGTAAGCGTTGAGCCATTTGCAATGAAGAATCCAGTAATTCCTCGAAATAGACGAATTGGAACTGATCATGCTTGATATTCTTTAGAGCCACGAGATTATCCAGACACCACGTAACTGCCACTGCCCTGGCACCTGACTGTGGGCTATCGTATAGCTCCTTCTGAACGCGATTCAATTCCGGATAAATATCCTCAATGCAGTTGGACATGTCGGGAGCGTCCCAACCCAACCTCAGCCTTGAGTAGATACAAGCACATGGATGCCTTACTATGAAACAGATCTTCGTTGCAGGTAGTAGCTCAGCGATTAGATCTAAATAAAAGTTGGCGCGTACTAGCTTAACAATCCTACTGCGATAGAATAGTCTGGTTCCGCGATTTGTGTATCTATTCCCCCTAAAGGAATCTGAAAACGCGGCCATTAATTCTTTTCTTGCCCGTGCGTTACCAATAAGATGGGTCTTTGAATCTCTGTTCCTTAATTCCTTAAAGAACAGTACGCGCATCGTATTTAGCGGTTCGTGTATCATTCTTGCCCCTGCTGCATTGGACAGCAAATTCGCCAAAAAGGTTGTTCCACTACGAGTATACCCAGCTACAATCAAGCGCGTTTCAGGGGCCTTTTCAACAAAAAGGCCAACACTATTGAGTTTCCGAAATGCTTTGTTCCTGAAATGCTTGAACCATCTAGATGCTTGCATCTGACTCTAGATAACTAACCAGCAATGGAGGCAGGTCTTTCTCTCCATGTTTTTGGCTGATATAGTAATACTCAGTAGCACATCGCTTTTTTACTGAGTTCAGCATGATCGCTTCGCCTGATTCACGTTATGAAATATACGGTTCATTATCGAACCCCAAAGTAGAATTAATGGCTAAGACAATAATCCAATATGGCCTTCAGTCCATCCTCTGCCAAGAAGCTGTCCAAGATGATCTGTCTGTTCTTTTCTATCGTGATTTCTTTGCCATCCAATCGGCTTTTTGAAACGGCCGTTAGTAGCGCTGATGCAACTTTCTCAGGCGTATTCTCAACTAAAGTAATCTCGAACCCAAACTCTGGAAGATGCCTGTATTCAGGAATGTCTGACATTATGACGTCTAGTTTTCTTGCGCAAGCATCATAGAATCCGCCAGTCATCTGATCAGTTCTGGACAGATTTACCCAGATATCAGCTCGGTCATACAGCGGAAGGAGCAGATCTCTAGGATAGTATCTACCATGCTCTAGTATTACATTGCTGAAGTGAGCATTTTGGTAAGAATTGAGCATGGCTCTTGAAAAGTCGTTGTCTACTACGCCGCCAAGCAGTACGAATTTGGTTCGGTTCCATAGTGATTCTGGCCAAGAGTTTGCAGCGATCTTAAGAGCATCCAGCAGTATGTCATGGCAGTTCTTCCTGGTCATAGATCGAGCCCAAAAGACAACAACATCATGCTCGTCTATCTGCGGCAGTATTCTCTGCGAGAGTTTAGATTGCGGGGAATATTCCAAATCAGTGAACTTGCACGGTATACCCCAAGTAAATCTGTGTGTTTTCTTTCTATACTCTGGATAGATGATGCAGAAACGCTCCCTGTTCGGTTCCTGTCCGAAAAATACGCCATCCACACTATCGAGAACTCTTCTAATCAGCCTTGGATGTTCACATCCCTTTCGAGCAATAGGCAGATAATTAGTTGTATTCCATATGAACAGGTATTTCTTAGAAGCGGGAACAGCAGTCATCATTCTTAGAC
>WJIL01000003.1 GCA_014730275.1 Candidatus Lokiarchaeota archaeon
GCTCTTATGTGGTTCAACTTTTTGGGCGGCAATTGACCATTGAAGCCGCCGTCTGAGCGCCTCGGGGATTTCAATAACCACTAGCAAATCCTCGAGACCCCTTCCATTACTATTTTTCTCCTGCCATTCAGATATTTCTCTTTCGAGTTTTTCTGGTCCATCTGCTAGGATTCTTATGATTAAAGAATCAAATCGGTGGGGGGGAGATCTTGATGCGCTTTCAAATATGGAATATCTAAAAACGATAGGAACTTTCCGTTCTTCCCCAAGAGTAATCTCTTGACGCGTTTCTTCACTCCTCAAAAGGTCATTTACTTCATGTAATAGAGTTTGAAGACGCGCACCAAGCTGATAGCTAGGTATATTTCCGATTTCCTCATTGATTTCCTCGGCTATTGTAAAGGCTTCCTCGGAAAGTAGTCTATAAACTTGATATCCCTCTTCCTCATCCGTATAGATATATTCCTGCAAACCCTTCAATGCTTCTTTCGTTTCCATGTGTAGGGATTTCAAATCCTCATCAACATTAGAAAGAAGTAGTTTTGCTATGTTCAGCGAACTTGATGGAAGTAAATCCAGTTGATTAACCAGGTAAAGAACCTTGGCGGCTCTCACTTCCAAAGAACCATATCCGAAGGTCTCGTCCCAAGTTTGAATCTTCTCTTGTACCCAAGTAGGTACCAATGTGGTCTCCTCGGTAAGCAAATCATAGAGCGTATCCCAAGGAACAAGATTCCCTACTTCTTTCCTGTTCCATCCGAAAGTAGTAAATAGTGACCTCACAAGAACCAAAAGAGCCCTTCCTTGGATATACTCGTGATGCGTTGGACGACCACGAGTTATTAACTTCTCCATTACTCTTCTCAATAGCCATAAATCATATTCTCTGAAAGGATATGCCTGAACGTGATCCCCTTCATCTCTTGAGGATTCAGTATTTTCAAAGAAATCCAATGACCATTTTTCTGATTCTTCCAGAATTCTGCTGATATAGCTCCTCTGCTCGGGTTTTTTCAGTAGCCATCGCTTGCGAGCTATTTTTTCAGTATCAGTAGCTTCTAACTTAACCTCATTAAACCAAATTCGCTTTTCAGTTTCTCCAACGAGACTTTGCTGCAAATCATTAAGGGACCATTGTCCTGTGCCAATTATTGGAGTTGGTCCCTTGAATATAGTCTCGATAGTATCACAGAATTCCCTATATCGGCGAAGGCTGTTATAGATAAATAGTGCAACTTCATCAAGGCCTATCAAGAACTCATAAGTCTCATCTGAGTTCTTTTCCAATTTATCTACTGTTTCTCTGATCTTGCTTCGGAGGTCCTCCGGAGTGAAATTGTCCGGGTTTACGAACTCCTCAGTTTCTAGTATTGTCTCTCGAATACCCTCCTCAGAAGCATATTGAGTTCCAGAAGTCTTAGGCATTTCAGGAAGTGCCTTGTATAGCCAGCCTCGTAGAGGTGCCCGTTTTGACATAACCTCCTCGAAAGTTGTTCCATCATAATGAAATTTTTTTAGTCTATTCCAAAGATCGTAACGTACATCAAGTCGCCAAATCCATTCAAGCAACCACATAGGGTCTGTAGGATAGCCAAGAGCTTCTCCTAACGCCTCAAAAATGAGCAAAGCAATTGGGGGTTCTTGAGTTATATCACGACCAAGTAGATTCAGAAAAACAGGAATGAGATGGTCAATATGCGATTTTTCTAGCTTTCGCCTGAATCTATTGAATCCAGAATAGAGATTGGACAATTCAGCCGCTAAATGCTCTGTATCTTCATTTTCCCCCGTGGCAAATCCGATGAGTTTCAGAAGCAATGTCTTTCCTGATCCAAACGTAGCGTAGACATACATGAATCGGGGAGCCTCTCCTGGCTGTGTTTCCACAATTTCTCCTAGTTTTGAGAGCACACTCACTGTGCTATCGGTTTGGCAGAACTCTTTCACGTCCCTCTCTGCGTATTGCACTGAATTGACTTTCTCAACTTCCTCAAGCTCACGTGTGGGCGACCTTTCAAATAATTCTTTCATCAATTTTGCCTCGGAGTTCATTGAATGTGCACCCCTCTAATTTGCATGTCAATCCGATGAGCTGGGTAATAATGTCTTGTCCCTTTCCCGAAGAAACTCAATTTGCCAGCTATGATTTCTCCTGGAAACAAAATACCTATCGTACATTTGACGTTCTGTCTGTCAAGTTCATCTAGAATATCGGAGGCATGCGCAAATGGATATAAGCTACCAAGTTTGAGAAGAAGAAGTATTTGTTTTCGACTATTCTCCTCAATCGTATTCGTTATGAACTTGGCCAAATCACTAGCCAAATTGTCGTGCATAGTTTTCCTAATGCTATCGGCATTCTCTACAATGCCCTTGAACTTCATGATTACATTGAAAACATCGGTTCTAGGAAGAATCTCATCAAGCCAGATTGATTGAACTCCAATACTCTCTGTCGTTTCTGACACGTTTTTCGCCCAATTGGACAAATACTCAGCAGCCCTTTGCTCATAGGGGGGAGCCACTGGTATGATTACATGTGGATTCCGAATTCCCCTTCGCTTCCCTTTTGCGAAGTCAGTTAGAAGTCCTGTAAATTCGTCAATTGGTGAATCCCTAATCATTTGATAACAATACCCCCCTCAAATTCCTCTAAAGAGAGAGTTCTGGATCTTGCAATATCCGCTATTTTTCCGCGTAGCAATTCAGCATCGTCCGACCAGACACCGATTGCGGAAATACTATTCAATGCTCCACTAATGGGAACATTATTCAATTTCTGTATCTTCAGTTTCATTTCAGGAACCGAAATCTCGTCCAAGTAATCCAACGATTCACCGGATTCTATCCGTTGATGAGCTTTCTCTACTTGATACTTCCTTGTTCTTCCTACATCTCCGAATATGACTTTGAAAGCTTCCATCATATCGGTGTAGGAATATCTGAAGCGACGGAGGGAGGTTAAAAACATGCGCTCAAATCCTGGATAGATAGATGCATTCACTTCTGATGGCGGTAGTATCCATGCATAATCAGTCAAATCTGAATTCAGACGATCCATGCCTGCTGCCTTTGTGAAATCATCCCAAACTTTCTCCAACAGCTCAGCAAGCTTCGCCCTAGAATTGAGTCGACCAAAGAAGACCTGCCATTCTTCTTCAATCCACCAATTAACTTCTGCTACCCCCTCGATCTCTCTTCTGAGTTTCTCCGCAGCAGAAACGCATTCGTTGTTGATCCATGATAATCTCTTCTCTACAAGCATTAACAGAGAATCAAGTTGTAGAATGATTGACGAACGCGTA
>WJIL01000004.1 GCA_014730275.1 Candidatus Lokiarchaeota archaeon
GCTCGTTGATATGGTGATATCCCAGCGCATCACCGCAGGTCTTCTTCCCAATGAGATGTCGCTCTTTGCGGTCCAAAAGAAGAACTGAGTGTCCTTTCTTTGCAAGAGTATAAGCTGCTGTACAACCCGCAGTTCCCGCTCCAGCGACAATGACTTCGTAATCTGACATGTAGTATAACTCCGGTATTTTGAGGTGATTGTATCCGTTAGGATGACACGGCACCCCGGAAGAAGAAAGGCATTAAGGGTTACGCTTTATTCAGACTGCCACTTATGATAGGCAAATCCTGTAAGAACTTCCTTCGTTATTTCTCGGCCAGCAACAGCAGCAATACTGTTTGGGTCCCTCATCGGATTCAGCTCAACTAGATCAACATACTTTACCTTGTTGGACTCAAAGCAAGCCCGAATGAATTGAAGCAATTCTACCAATTCTAGGCCCCCTGCTTCTGGGTGACTTATCCCCGGTGCTACATCAGGTTTCAAAACATCAATGTCAATCGAAACGTAGATGTAATCCGTTCTATCAGCAATCTCCCGAATTGTTTCCGAGAAGCTCTCTAGGGTATGGATCGGTACATCTTCTCCACCAGCAAGCTCCTTTCTGTGTTCAGGTGGAGCTGTCCTCAGATCATGGGCAAGGATATCCTGCTTGTCTACGATATCATCTTCAAGAATTCTGCGAAGTGTCGTAGCATGAGATAGCTGATACCCACCATAGTCCGGATTAAAGTCTGCGTGAGCATCCAAGTAGACAATACCATAATTTCCGCCAGTACCTTTCTCGAGGCCTTTGATTAGAGGATAAGTGATGTAATGATCGCCGCCTATGAAATAAAGATGGCTGGATGAAGATGCAAGGCGCTCTGCGGCACCCGCCATATCGTACATTGCCTGTTCTGGCTGTCGTAATTCGATTTCTAGGTCTCCTATGTCCTCCAAAGTTAGCATGTCAGTAAGTGGTTCAAACTCTTTGAATTCATCATATCCAACTGTGAGGGGATAGCTGTGCGTCCAGCGGCTTGTCGTTACCTTCCGAATCTCCCGAGGGGCAAACCTGCAGCCAGGCAGGTAACTGGAGGTCAAATCATGTGGAACGCCAAGGATACCAACATCAGGCTCTCCGGAAGTGGGAGGTGGAATCCCCCAGAATGCTTCAGGTAGCTTCAGATATCCATTCAATCTGTCTCTGAGCGCCATGATTTTCACCGGAATACACCATTGGCTGCTTTCACATAAACATGCTGAATGAGGTGTTCCAAAAAAAAAAAGAAAGAATATGGCCCTCATGCTAACCTGAGGACCATCTCATGCATTCTATATTTCGTACGTGTCTCCGCCGCCTTTTCCGCGAACGAGTCTCACTATGTTGAAAACAGCACCCAATCCAACTACGCCAAGTGCGATCGCTGTGTACGGCCAACCATCCATCAATCCCTGCGAGAACAGAGACCCAATATCTGATCGAACCACAACACTCTGGCGGTCGGTGTCCTTTTCGTAGAGAGCCCCATCATACTCATACATTACAGAGGCACCAGTGAAGGAGTAACTCCCCTCGTTTGGGAACGTGACGGTATACTGCATCGTGCTGCTATCTCCCGGTTGAATTGAGGCTACAGATGTCTGTGTGTTGCCATCCACGCTGACTGAGCCATAGTAGCTTGCTAGACCGGAGTCATCTACTGTGATATTGGTGATTGGTTGCTCTCCATTGTTGGTCACAGTAACTGTAACCGTGGTCGTACCGCCAACTGCAACCGACCGAGGGCTAAAGCTCCTCGAAATCGTCACATTAGGCGGGAAGTCGTCACTCTCAAAATTGAGGACGTAATCAGAGACTGTTCCAATGCCGGTAGCATTCCACATCACGGTCTGGGAGGTGTTGTCGTACATACTCATACCGGCAACATTAGGACTGAAACCCGTGATATTGCTCGTCGTTGGCATGTTGGCTACAACGACTGAAAGCCCTTCTGGAAGTGGGCTGAAATCGTCAGGAGATCCAACGAGACTTGATAATCTTAGTTCCGTATCTCCAAGTACAATCTGTTGCTCACCAACATAACCTGCTGCAGCAATAGCGATTGGCCCTGTGACATTCCCGAAGGGATTTTGGGCTATTGCAAACTCTGGTAGAGTGGTGGGCTGAGATGCACCTTCGAAAAGACTCACCAGCTCTCCGATATCTGGGATAGCTAACATCCCAGCAGCAGAACCTCGCACATCAGTAAAGACCGATTGGTCAATTGAACCCAGCAGTCCCTCATTAGATAGACCATCCAATACAGCTGAAACCGCATCATCGAAGGGGTTTGATACCTGATCCAAAAACACGTTGATTGAATCGAATGGCAAGGTAACATTCTCTTCTTCTGGGAACGTAGATTCGTCTATTCTGAGATTGAGAAGCTCAGCGAAATTAAATCCAAATCCATCTGGACTGGACAGGTGGTTACGAACCGCGTTCATACGGCTTTGAGCTACCGAATCGTCAAGATTCACGTATGCCGCGAACATCAAAGTGAATTCGTCACCGAGTAAATCAGTTATCTGACCAGGATCGAAACCCCCATTGAATTGCGAAGGAGTCAACCCATCCCCATTGCCTCCCCCACCGGTCATTTCTGAAAAACCGATAAGGTCGAAGACATAATTCAAGAATTCACCCTTTGTTGCAACCATAGCAACAGCAAGGCAACCGTCATACATGTCATCTTCAATGGCAAGCGCATCTGATGGAAGGCCAAGCTGTCCATAGACAAGGCGAGGTGCTCCTTCCTCATCAATGCTGCTTAGCAAGATTTCAGCTCCTTCGCCTAGAAGCTCACCAATGATATCTTCTGGGTTTTGAGCCGGAGCGAAAGCCGGCGACGTGCTGGCTGCTGCGACTACTGATGGAATAACCAGAAACGCTACTATGAAACTAATAGTTATGATTTTACGTTCTACTCTCATCTTTTATCACGCTCACTCCTTTGGTCTTACTATGGCTCCGATAATTCCCGCCACAATGACAGTAACTATCGGTGTGAATAGCCAAATCAGCAATGGCGTTAAAATGTTAGAAATATCTGGCCCTGAGCCACCGCTCGCTGCTATCATAGGAATAATCTCATCAATAGCTGACTGAACAAGGGGTACGCTCAGAACATCAGTTATTGATGTGCCCTGAGGAATTGGCGGAAGTGTTCCCAGTTCTATTCCAGACATGAATAGCTGATACGCACAGAAGACAGCAATGAGTACACAGCTCAACCATGTAACTATTCCAACAACAAAAGATCCCTTCTTTGTACCTGCCATGACGCCTCCAATAAAACCAGCTCCAGCCCATACGGCAACCATGGTGATGTTGTTAAGCGGATTAACGAGCAATATATTCACCATGACCAATAAAGGCCGAATGTAGTTTCCAAGCTGGGGAGCAAGCCATAGCACAATTGTATTGTAGCCTTCGGGAAGCATAAACCAACCTACAGCAAGAACAATGCCTAGCGCGGCAAGCCAACCGAAGTACTTCGATCCGAATGTGCTAATCGTAATAATCCTCCTCGATATTATGTTCTAACATACCTCTAGCGTTCGGTCTATTAACACTTTGGTGCTGGTCTCCTGTGCGAAAATAAAAATAGGTGGAACTACACATATCCGAACACTATGTGTGGAATCTAGCATCGTATATGTGCAACTACATCTACAGATTCCACCAAAACAATGTGTACTCCGGTGCACAAGCAAGTAGATAGAGGGATAAATCACTGATGGATAATGAGGAAATGCTTCAGTCCGCATACGAAGTCATCCAACTGATGTCTTCGTTGAACCAGACAAAGCGGGCAATACTCTTGGCACTGGCCCACATCTATCCGCGGAGTGTAAGTGGTGTTCAGCTCAGCCGACTCATCGGTTATAGCGGAAAATCGAGGAGCCTCTATCGAGGCGTCCTAGATCGTCTCCAAGAGGACGAGCTAATCATGATTGATGAGTTGACGCCCAGGCTCTACGCCATTCGAATCAACAACGAGCATCCTCTTCTAGAGGTGCTGGTCAAGATGTGCAGAGAGTATGGGCAGAAAGCGCAAGAGCTGTACCTCAACTCGCTGGAGGAAGACTCATGAATAGACTCCTTGAACAAGCACGGGGCCTCTATATAGACAGACAACGTCTTGCACTGGCAGCATCAATCGTTGTCTTCTCGGTCACGCTCTATTTGTTCTATAGCACGGGTATATACGGCTTTGATACGCAACCACCAGACTGGATTCCACCAGGGTGGGCCCAAGGTTTCGAAGTCGTGGTCTCCTACAATACTGTCGGTTTTATCCTAGCTTGTGCGCTTCTGTTCTTCGGCTATGCGTTCTGGTCATGGGCTTTCCTTCCAGCACCAGCCGTTGACTATACTGAAGCGGTATTGCACGGCATTTTTGGGAGACGGACCGAAATCAAACACAGCATTGGCAAGAAGTTCAATCTTACTTTGGATGATATTGATATCCAAGTTCAATGCAGAATCCGCGGTGAAGGTCCTGAAGAGTGGTTCAGCTACGAATTAGTAAGCTCCGAAATCATTTCACCACGCTTGGAGAGCATTGCTTTGCGGCATGGATTCTCGGTAGACAATAATCACCTCAGAGCTAGCATCACCAATGACGAACTACACTTGAGAACGCTTCTCTTCGCCAAAGCAATCAAAATGGCTCGATGTCTACCTTCCTAGAGAGTTTGGCTGGCAAGACGCGCAAGATAGAACTCTAAACGAGAAAACTTCTATTATTGCCTATAGACTTCAACTGCTTGGGCGCATTTCTGTGGTCAATACAATAAAAAGAACCATTCGGATTATTCAGAGTAACTATCCTTCGATACGCGGAGCATGCGTCTTCACGTCTGAAGGAAGAATCGCTTTTCAAACAGAGAACATGCAATTAGGATCTGATGCATCCAGATTGCTACAAGTTTGGCAACAGAATCAGAAGGAGTTCACAATAAAACACCTTAATTTCGTGACTGCACTTAGAGACAAAAACAGTTTCGTGGGAATCAATCCATCAGGAGCTACATCAATAATATGCGGAACTGGAAGGGGTACTTGGTATGTGGCGGTATTCGTTCCCATGGATGTAGATAAGACCAGCATCTTGAAGGAATGTCAGCGCGCTGCAAAGAGCATAGAAAGTACAACTTCGATATTCAGTATCTAATTTGACGGTGAAAGAATAGGTTTCTGTTCAGCAATTGTTCGGGCAACCACTGCTAGTATTGCTCCCAACCATCCCAAAGATTGCATGAACTGAAACATGAGCCCCATTGTGAATCGTCCGGACAGTGTTAGATTTGCCAGAGTTACGACCAAGCCAGATATCGTCATGGCAATGAAGAAGGCAATAGCCGTTCTAGCCTCACGGACATGCTTCGTAGTCAAAACAAAACCCGTGGCGATTATTCCGACTCCACCAATTACCGTAAATATTGCAAGAAGTCCCGCCATTATTTCGAGAGTAAGGGATCCATTCGGTCCCAGCAGCTCCTCCCAACCCCCTGCTAAGCCTCCGATGAAGCCAATAGTACCGCTAGACCCTGACAAGACTATCAGAGCACCCCCGATTATGCACAGGAATAGGGGGGTTTGATTGTGCAGCCGTGACACTTCTACGCACGCGCCTCCTTCTCGTATGGTTCACCAACAGCGGCCGGCGGAACAGCTTTTCGTATGCCTGCCAATGCTACAATAACTAGAACATAGGGAACCATCTGTATGAAGCTAAGATACTGCGAGACAACTTCTACACCGAGGGTTATCTGCAGGGCGTATTGAAGCCCATCAAGGAAGCCGAAGAACATCCCTGCAAGGAAACAACCGATGGGTGTCCAGTTCCCAAAAATCATGGCAGCCAATGCGATAAATCCTCTCCCACTGGTCATGTTCTTTGCGAAAGCGTTTTCGAATCCTAAAGACAGATATGCACCAGCTAGTCCAGCCAAGCAACCACTGATAACTACAGCTACTATTCGAACCCATTCGACATCCACGCCTGCTGTATCGAGGGTGCTGGGATCTTCTCCTGAAGCTCTGATTCGAAGTCCAAAAGGAGTCTTGTAGAGCACATACCAAGAAATCACAACAATCACAAACATCAAGTAGATAATGGGCGATAGATTACCGATTGCAGTTCCTATGCCAGGTATGTCCTTAATGAAGGGTAATTCCACCGGAGTAATACCGGGTACTTCATCGGATCGCCCCTTTCTTCCCCAAACGACTTGTAAGCCTAGAGTGCTAAGTCCGAAGCCTATGAGTATTAGGCCCGTGCCGCTGACGATTTGATTTCCTTTGAACTTTACACATATGATGGCATGGAGCAATCCGAGGGCTGCACCGCCTATTATTCCAATCAGAATACCCAGCCAAGGATTTCCAGAGTAGTGGCTGGCAACCGCTCCAGTAAATGCGCCCGTAAGCATCATTCCCTCAAGTCCAATGTTAACAACGCCAGACCTCTCTGAGAACATACCTCCCAGTGCGGTGAGAACTAACGGAGTACCCATCTGTAGTGTGGCTTTGATCAACCATCCGAGAATCAGAATTGTAAAGTCACCAAGTTGCATTCTATCAGGCCTCCCCCTCTGATTTTATCAGATAGTATGATATCAAATCGAAAACCATGGTCAAGCCACCAAGAATCAAGGACATTAGAACCATAGCAAAATCGCCTACTACCAAACCTACAGCCCCAACCGATAGCCAGAATAAACCTGACACAATTCCGATTTTGAGCCCAAGCATCTTGTTAGTAAGCATAAGTATGGCCCCTGAAACTCCAATTCCAGCAGCAGCCATAACAAGTCCAGAAGCAGCAAAATGAACCGCTCCGTATGATCCGACAAGAGTAAAACCAATCAGAGAAGCAACCGAAGTAATGGCAATAGCGAAGAAATGCGGCATACCCATTTTTGGTTTTTCTTTCATCCATTTTGCTTGTTCGATGCCTCTATCAGCAAGCCAATCCATTATTCTTGGCGCAGCTACAAAGACGACTATAAGTCCTTGAATAAGGCTGACCATTTCGCTTGGGACTCCTGCAAGCCTTTGCATGCTCCTACCACCAACATTCAAAGCTCCGAAGAATAGTGCGCCCATGAGAACACCCCACGGGTTATTTGCCCCTAGTACAGCTACAGTTATGCCGTCCCATCCGAGTCCGGAAGACCATCCATCAATGAATCGATGATGATATCCCAGAATTTGCCCGGCACCCGCTAATCCCGAGAGAGCGCCAGCGATAGCCAGGGAGAGAGCCATCTTGGCCTTTGCATTAATACCAGCATATTCAGCTGCTTCCAAGTTCGATCCCACTGCCCTCATTTCATACCCTAGAACTGTTCTGTTTATCAGAATATCCACCCCCACAACAGAGAGAATAGCAACAATGA
Organism: Candidatus Lokiarchaeota archaeon; assembly: GCA_014730275.1. Classification (NCBI taxonomy): domain Archaea; kingdom Promethearchaeati; phylum Promethearchaeota; species Promethearchaeota archaeon. The sequence goes on from WJIL01000004.1 coordinate 7,435, forward strand.
AGGCCCAACTCAGGAAATTTCCCAAAAGAAACGGAAGCTCGGCAGTCTCATTGATTAACGGGGTTTGAAGAATGTACTCATTTCCAGGTTCCAAAAACGGGCCAGCAACCAACCAATGCGTAAGTAGAATAGCAGTATAGCTGAGCATCATCGTTGTAACCACTTCATGAGCTCCTCTATAAGCCCGGAGGAGACCCGGCAAAAATCCCCACAAACCCCCAACAAAGGCCCCTACTGCAAGCGCTGCGATTGGATGAATAACTACTGGTAGGCTAATTGCATAACCGGTGACAGTTGCAGCCAATGAACCCACGTAAACCTGACCCTCGGGACCAATATTGAATAGCCCGCATTTGAAAGCGAAAGCTACTGATAACCCCGTGAAGATGAGCGGGGTGGCATTGAATAATACCTGTGCCCACTGGACCATAGCGGCTCTCAATAACGCGACGTAGGCAAGAAGGGGATTGTAACCGGTCATTATCATGATAAGGGCAGCGATAAGCATCGCAAGGACGATTGACCCTACTGTGGAAATGACAGTCTTCTGGAACTCTGGGCTGGAAATCTTGCTTTCGATCCCTTCAACAATAGCATCTATTGGCGTTCCTTCCATTGGTTCTCCTTCTCCAGAACTGCTTATGCTGGTTTCTTCATCGTTCATCATCTATACCCCTTTTACGCGTTCTTCATGTCCTGCCATGAGCAAGCCTAGCTCTTCATATGTAGTCTCTTCGGGTCTGACTTTCGCAACTATTTTACCCTCATGAATCACAGCAATTCTTCCAGCCAAGTTGGTGATTTCATCGAGCTCTGCTGATATCAATAAAATAGCTGCTCCCTTATCTCGCATGTCGATCAGAGTGTTTCGTATGAATTCAGTTGCTCCTACATCAAGCCCTCGGGTAGGTTGAGCTGCCAACACGAGCTTTGGCTTGTAGGCCAATTCCCGTGCAACTATGACTTTTTGCTGATTACCTCCAGATAGGGTTCTCGTCGGCGCATTGATTGAAGAAACCATAATTGAGTATTCATCAACAAGATCACTAGAAAGCGAAGAAAGCTGTTGCATATTCAGCAGGGAATCATTCGGGCCAGTAGCAAAAGGCGCATAGTAATGCCTGCCAAGAGCTATATTATCCCGCACCGTGAAATCTAGAACCAAGCCCTTTCTGTGTCGATCCTCGGGGATGTGACATACTCCCGTCTCGCGGACCTTTCTTGCATCAAAGTTCGTGATTTCATTTCCATCGACGAAAACTCTACCATCGTCGACTTTCCTGATGCCAGCAATCGCCTCAACGAGTTCGGTTTGTCCATTTCCTTCGACTCCCGCAATTCCCAGAATTTCACCCTCACGTACACTCAGATTCACACCATCAACCGCAACAAGACCGCGGGTATCTGTCACTCTGAGATTCTCAACTCGAAGTATTTCTTTTCCTGGGTGTGCTTCCTCCTTCTCGATTCTGAATACAACAGGTCGTCCGACCATCATTTTTGCAAGTTCTTTTGGACTCGTATCATCCTTATCTACAGTTCCCACTAGCTTCCCCTCTCGGAGAACAGTTATTCTGTCACAAAGAACCATAGGCTCTCTCAGTTTGTGTGTGATGAGAATAATGGTTCTGCCTTGCTCTTTGAATTTATCAAGAGTAACAAAAAGGTCGTCAACTTCCTGCGGTGTAAGCACGGAAGTCGGTTCATCTAGTATCAGGATTTCCGCATTCCGATAAAGCGTTTTTAGAATCTCAACTCGTTGTCTCAGGCCAACGGACAAATCTTGAATTTTAGCGAAGGGATCAATCTTCATGCCATTCTCCAGTGCAATTTCTTTGATTCTCTCTGCGGCTTTGTCTATGTCCGTGGGCATAAGTAGCCCTGCGTCTTGCCCAAGTCTGCTTTCAAACGATTTGAACTTGGCAATGGTTGGTTCTAGGCCGAGAATAACATTCTCAACAACTGTGAGAGGCGGAATGAGCTTGAAGTGTTGATGCACCATTCCCACACCTCGGGCTATAGCTCCGTTAGGTGATTCTAGGTCGACTTCTTCTCCACGTATTTTGATTGTTCCACTATCCTTGGAAAGCAATCCATATAGAATATTCATCAGAGTGGTTTTGCCAGCTCCGTTTTCTCCTAGCAGGCCGTGTACTTCGCCTTCTTCGATGCGCAGTGTAATATCCTTGTTTGCCTCCACACCGCCAGGGAACGTCTTGCTGATGTTCTCAAGCTCAATCGCGTAAATGGTTATTTCCTCCTTTGCATAAGGTGGATTGCTGTCTGAAAGCGTCCCGTTTGTTTGTGTCGCTATCACAAATGGTATTTAATGCTACGGGTTAGAGAGAACATATACTGGCTATCTACAAAATATAGGAAGATGCGAAAAAAAAAGAGATAAGAGAGGCTGACGCCTCTCAATCCGTTCTTACACTAGATTACCAGTACTTGCTTGTTGGTACAGTGACGTTGCCGTCAATGATTTTCTGCTTAAGGTCCTCAACCGTGGTTATGATGTCGTCTGGTAGCGTTAACAAGTCTTCATTGGTTTCGTAACCAACTCCACCATTAGCAAGATTCCAGACACGAATTCCAGGCTGGAACTCATCGTTATAGACGTCCTCGATTGTCTCAAATACAGCGACATCTACCCGCTTCAGCATCGACGTGATACAGGCAGTTGGTGGTTCAGGGTTCTCTGGATCTTCACATCCCAGATACATCTGGGGGCTATCAACACCAATAACATAGGTGTCGTGATCGGTCCCGTTATTCTTGGCTGCCGTAAAAGCACCTAATCCAGACTGACCAGCTGCAGCAAAAATAATGTCAGCGCCATCAGTGTACATTCCGTTTGCTAAGCTCTGACCCGCTGTGGGGTTTGCCCACTCACCAACATAATTGACTGAGTAGTCTATGCCTTCATTGGTGTAGTTTGCGCCCCATAGGTATCCAGCAGCAAACTCATTAATTAGAGGGATATCCATCCCACCCAGAAAACCAATATGGTTGGTTTCTGTGTACATTCCTGCTATTGCACCAACAAGAGCTGATCCCTCGCTTGCCGAGAAAATAAGGCTCGACACATTGGGCTGGTCTACTACCATATCAACTATAGCAAAACGTTGGTTCGGGTAGTCTTTGGCCGTTTTGTTCAAGGCTTCTGCTTGATCGAATCCGATGGATATAATCAGCTCGTAGGTTTCTCCGGATTCAGGATTTGCATAATCCCGGAGATAGCCTTCGTACTCTGAAATCTCAGTCGGTTCGACGTACGTGAAATCCCAGCCTAACTCGGTCTTGGCTCGTTGAGCTCCCTCATAGGCGGCGTCGTTGAACGACTTGTCGCCTAATCCACCTGTCGCGAAAACAATGGCAACATTGGTGGGTGCAGGGAAGAGCATAGGTCCAAGGAATACAATTCCAGCACCTATAGCCACAACTAGCACAATGATAACGACTATGGCTGTTGTTTGTTTATTCATTTTCTACTCTCCTTCGCGTTCATTAGCGTGTATTGAAAGTGCCTCTCACCGAGGCTCCCTTTGCTAGTGTTTGCTCAACCACCCTAAAAAGGATAGTGCCTAGAATTGGAACGTCACCAAATTGATTTTCACAAAACTGATAGGCATGTTTGTTACCCAACCAACCATGACGGTTGCAAAGCTAGTTCGTGGAGAAGACGAAACCTCCACAATCGTGTTTGTTCATGGTGCTGGAGGCTCAGCAGGCACATGGATGATGCAACTCCGAGGTTTATCAGACAGGTTGCGTGTTGTTGCTCTGGAATTGAACGGGCATGGAGATACACCAGATCGAGAACCAGAAGACGTAGATGGTACCTACCTGGAGGATATCAAGAGGATTGTCCGCGAGTATCAGAAACCAATTCTGGCTGGGCATTCCATGGGGGGTGCACTCGCCCAATTGTACGCACTGAAATACCCAGACGAAATTTCAGGTCTAGTACTCATTGGCACTGGTGCCAAGCTCAAAGTCCACCCAAATGTGTTTGATGCCATCGACTCGGGCATGGACAAATACCTAGAACTCGTCGAACAATTCATGTTCAGCAAAGAGACTGATGATGAAGTGATTCAAGCTTCTCTGAAGGAGATCCGCCAATGCCCCAGAAGCGTCATCAGACGGGACTTTGAGATGTGCAACAACTTCGATATCATGAACGAAGTAAGTCAAATCGATTTACCTACGCTCATTCTCGTTGGAGCAGATGACCTCATGACTCCACCAAAATACGCGAAGTACCTGCATGAAAATATCCCCAACTCAGAATTTCATGTTATTGATAATGCCGGCCACGGTGTTATGGTTGAGCAACCAAGCGAATTGAACAGCATGGTAATGCAGTGGACTGAAAGAATACTAAATCTATCTGATTAATTTCTGCCTCTTTCGTTCCATCTCGACTGCGCGCATCATCCGGGTTCTATCGAAATAGACTTCGTTTCGCGTTATCTTACCCTCTTCCAACTCAACAATGTCGACCCCCATTTCAGTCAATTCCTCAGCACCCACATGGATTTCGCATTCCCATTTAACAATAAATCCGCGTTCAATCGGGAAGACTTCAATCGGGGTCCATACCCAATCGTGGTACTTCCGCAATAACTTCCTAAAATATTCCAGAATCTCATCTCGGCCCTGCAGACCCTGTCGATGTTTTGGATCCATATACTGAGCATCCTCAGCGTAGAATTCAATCAGCTTCTCTGGTTGGTTTCCAGTCCATGTCGAAAGCCACTCTTCACAGAATTCAAAGAGGTCGTCTTTTGTCATACAGTTTACATCCTATTTCCTGGCTTTATTCGATGCTCAATCGAGTCGTTTTCTACGGCTATGTAGTGATAAAGGTAACTAACGACGAGACAGATTTGATTCCTGTAAAGAATCCGAGTAGTTGATTCCATGGCTGAAACTGAAGAAAAAGGAGTGGAGGGGTACTTGCCCCTCCTCTAGTGGCTTCTATTCTACGGCAAACGGAATATCATCCTCCAGATAAACTTCCGCTTCTCCTTTAACTGGTTGCCTTACCTTCAGTAACAGCAGTATTGCTACAACAAAGAAAAGAAGAATAACCAGCATAGCAGCCATGTGTGCCTCTATTGTAAGTGATGGCAACTGCTGTGGATTCACCAAGAGCAGCACTGATCCGTATACAAACGGTCCCAGTATAGCAGCGAATTTTCCGGTGAGGGCATAGAACCCATACATCTCCGTCTTTTTCTCCTCAGGAATGAACTGTCCAAACATACTGCGTGCTGTGCTTTGTGATGAACCCATGCCAACACCCGCAATCATGCCAACAATCCACCATATTGTCTGACCAAATCCGACAAACAAATACGCTATCAATAAGGCTGCAATCCAGATGAACAAGGTAGAGATCAGCGTTTTTTTCGTACCGATTCTATCAGCAATCGAACCGAAAATGAAGGCACCTGGTATAGCTGCCAATTGCGTTACTGCGAAGAAAACGAGCGTCATTGTTGTATCGAAAGCATAGACGGCAGCACCGAAGATGGCTGCGTAGTAGATAACTGTCGTTATTGCATCACTGAATAAGAAGTAGGCTACAAGGAATAATGGAAGTCCTTCGTAGTTTCGTATCTGTCTCAGTGTATTTGCCACCCTTCTGAAACCGACTCTTGCAATTCCGATATCCTCTTCTCCAGGAAGTTTCTTCGCTGGACGGCTTTTCAGCATGATGAAGCTGGGAATAGAAAAGACCAGGAAAAACAGGGCACTTAGAATGAAGGCATAGGTGTATGGGAGACCATAGACGAAGGTCGTAACCAACGCTATCAAAATTGTAGCCATGGCACCAACATATCCAGCAGCAAATCCATACCCACCGATACGGCCAATATTCTCTTCAGTTGAAATTTCGGGCAACCACGCGTTATAGAATGGCAGGGCGCCCTGAAAGCCAATATTTGCTATGATGAATATCAGCCATGCCCATACCCAGATATCCAGTCCCAGCACAGGTGGAAAACTGAAAGGTCCTGACTCTGTAGGAAGGATCGGCGGCAGGAAAATCATCATGGCTGTAAATATGATGCAGATGCTTGTATAGAAGCCCATGAATTTCTTCTTGGATCCTCCAAAGTCAGCAATCGCTCCAAGCACTGGTGAGCTCAGTGCTATGACAATCATCGTTATGCTTCCAGCATATCCCCACATGGCGTCTCCAAGCGTTTCATTTCCAACGAGAAGACGGAAATATAGGGGGAAAAGGGCCGTTACTATCAACACTGTGAAACTCGTATTGGCAAGATCGTAGAGATACCAGCCAACCCGTTCTTTTCGGTCGGTTGGCACCTTTTTTGTTGTTTGTTCATTACTCATATGATACACTCCATCTAGCGGGTAGTCTATACTTACCCACGACCAAGTGGGTATAAATTGCACATGCAATTGTATCATATGCATTGCCCTTCCTAGTATTATCTCTACTGATTTTTTGACAATCAACAAATATTGTAAGCAGATATCAAGGTGAAATCATAAATAAGAAATTCAACTTGGATGAGCGCCGAGTCTTGATATAATCCATTTCTTACAGTTTTAGGAACTGCCTATTCTTGAATCGCCATATTGTCGCTTCTTGAAGTACTCAATGGTAAGAATAGATACCACTGTTGCTGCTGCAACAGCCGCAAACAAAGGAAGAAACCTGCTCAATGCCCTAAGCAAGATGAGATCCAACGGCGTATCTTCAGGATATTTGACGATGACACAAACAGTATCCTTGACAGTATTTCCTTCCGAATCATACAGAATCAATGTGTATCTATAGCTACCGACTTCTAATCCATCAATATTAAAAGTAATGGCAGATCCATACCAAGAACCAGCCTTGATCAGTGTACGCATACCGAAGACTTTGAATGAATGGGCGTCCCAGTCCCACGCATTCCAGATGATTGAATTCCCCGTAGTATTCCAGAAATACGAGATATTATACAGATGCTCAACAACCGGTTCTTCCCGATTAAAGGCAAAGGGATGGTCATCAGTCCTTGAAGTAGATAGGGATTTTTCGGGGTTCCATTTCCTTCAAAACCTTGTTTTTCAAAATCACAATCATTTTCTACGACGATAGATGCATGTTCAACGTAAGATGAGACAGAATGGGATTTGCGTTCTGCTTTGCTCAGAGCTGCAGACCTAGATACAGGATTATCACTATCATTTAGAAATAGCAGTCCTAAGATGAGAAGAACAAGTGCCACTTTATTTACTGAAACTCCATCCATCATACACTATGCATTGTGTTTGTAACCAAAAAAACTTTCAGCGCCAAGCAAACAGGCAGATATTGTTATCTTTGTTGATTTCTTCCATAGTATGATTCTACCATTTGATATGAAATGGCAGGCTTGTACTGGAAATCTAATCTTCTACGGGATATTTTTCTTCAAAATAATCAATGGCGAGTATGGATATCACTGTCACTGCTGCCAAAACAGTCATGATTTGGAATAACCACCGCAAAGTTCCCATAGGAAGGATGCCTGGTGTCATATCGGGTGGATACTTTACAACCACCTCAACAGTGTCTGTCGCGAAGTTGTTTTCTTGATCACATACAATTAGCGTATATCTGTGAATCCCTACATCAAGTCCGTTAATATCAAGAATAATGGATGAACCATTCCATGAACCGGACAGAATAGGTGTATACCCGTAGAAGATTCTGTATGATTTGCAGTCCCAGTCCCAAGCAATCCAATTCAGATAATGTCCAGTTGTATTGTAGTAATACTCTACATCGTTTTGGGGAGATAGGACTGGCTTTGCCCGGTGAAAGTCGAATGGATGTTCATCTATACTCCCTGCCGTTCCCTCTATGGAATAGATACCCCCAGAATAACCAGCCCAATAGTTGCCAAGTTTGTCCTTTTCCCAGATGTTCGAGTCACCATCATCGAATCCGTCAGAGTGTGTGTTGAACCCAAGGCGATTCAAGTAGATCTGATTGTTTGAACTACCTTCTTCTAGATTCATCCCATATCTCTGGTTATAGGCAGCTACGTTCTTTGATAGTACACCTTCTCTAAGATGCAGCAGGAATCCGTCTTTCGAGTTATTGCGAGCAAAATTCTGAATTACATCACACGAATACGAGTATTGAATACTGAATCCAGCATTGGAGTTGCTAGAAGCATTGTTGAGGCTTATGATGCACCCCGTACCCTCATAGATTGTAAAACCATCATATCCGTTTTCAAACGCGAAGTTTCCATTCAGGATACAGTTACGAGACAGAATAAGAAAGAATCCTCCTGATTCTCCTGAGATAGCATGGTTTTCTGTCAATGTACTGTCCGGAGAATGCGTAACGAAGAAACCCACATATGTGCAGTTCAACGCCCTATTGCCCTTGAGGGTTGAATTTGGTGACTTTTCAATTCTGAATCCATAATATGAGCTTCCCGCAACTGTGCTATTAGTTACGGTGCAATCTGTACAGTACGCAAGCTGAACATTACCGGAATCATTGAAGACTGCATCACTCACTGTTGTATTATGGCAGTTTAGAAGAAGTATTTGACCGAAATCGGTGCCATCAATTTTTGCATTTCGTAACTCTCTGAAATAACCCAACGGCTTTCCATTGACAGTGTTGTCAGCTACATCTTGCTCCCATTCTCTCAAACTACCAACTATAGAAAGAGAGTTTCCGAAGAGGCTATTATTTTTGACAGTACCATTGGCACAATATGCTAGATGGATTCCCTGCTTCGAATTAGCGGTGATTCGGTTATCAATCAGCTCAAATCCATCAACCATATCCACAAATATGCCATGCCCACCATTGTTCTCGATAGTGCAATCATCTAAGCAAGGATAATCAGAATCGTCCAAGTAGAAACCGTGATCAGTATTGCCATTTGCGGTATTGTTAATGTAGGTACAAAAATGGGAACCCCGCGAATAGAATCCATATCCTGAAGTATAAGTCGCGTAATTGTGCTTCAATATGCAATTCTCAGAGTAGAATAGATGATAGGCAGCATACGTGGAGCGAGTTACATTGTTATTGGTTAGATTACACCCGGGAGAGTATGCGAGTTGAATTCCTATTGAAACATTAACAAACATCGCATCCATCACAACGACATTTCTACAATTGACAAGGACAATCTGTCCGTAGAACCTGCCATTCAACACAAAATCTTCCAAATCCACGAAATAGCCAAGGCTTCTCCCATTTACGGTGTTTCCTCTGATTTCGTGTATCCATTCGTTCATGTTAGATGCGGCTAGTAATAGCCCGTTTTCTATGAAGATATTGTCTTCCAGAACGCAAGTAAAAGATTGTGCTAGAATGAACCCATTCTCATTCTCGGCAATGGTGTTTGCAGTAAACGTAATATCTCGACACACACGTACATGAAACCCGATTTCATTCTTGCTTGCCACATTGTTTTCCGTTACAGTATCATCGGTGTATCTCAAATCAAATCCGTATTTACTATGTGACACGGAATTATCAGTCAATGTGCATTGTTCACAATCACTTAGGAATACTCCCCTGTTTGAGCTATTCGTAATCATGTTGTCGCTTATTACGCAAGAAGTGCAACCCTGTAGTTTGAAAGCTAGATTCGAATTGGACATTGTATTACCCGTCAAGTCGCAGGTAGAGCAATGTCCAAGCTGAATTCCCCCACCTTGAGAGAAGTTTCCGTCGGCAACACTGATATCGGTACAATCTGCTAGAATGACCTCACCATAGGAGCTCGCATCTATATCCTCACTGTTTATGCTTCTGTAGTATTTCACAGGTTTTCCGTTGAGTATGTTTCCTGATATATCATGCAGCCAATATGAAACACGAGAGCCATCCAATCTAATATCATTGTCAACAAGTGTGTTGTTAATAACTTCACAATTCTCTGATTTTAAGTAGATACCGCATTCAAGGTTGCGGCTTACAGTATTATCGGTGAAAGAACAGTACTGACAGTACAGCGCATCGAAACCTGCAAACAAGTTCCTTTTCGCGGTACTATGCATAACCTGGCAGTTCTCACAGAATGATAGTAGAAATCCTGCCTCTGAGTTCCCTATCGCTGTATTGTTGATTAGAATGCAATCGCGTGAAGAGCTTATGAAAACACCCCGAGCGTGGTCCCTAATCAGGCAATCTTGGATGATGCCATTCTCCACCTTGTAGAAGTAGATTCCGTTGGAGAGGGATTCAGTATCTGCTGATATAGTGCAGTTCCTTATTTCGAAGTAAGCTGTAGTGTTCCGGATTTCGATGCAGGTGTAGTCGCTACTAATGACCAAGTCCTGAATGATATATGGATCTTCCAGAGTGCCACTTCCGGGCCAACCTTGTTCTGAGAAATCCGAGTTGTCGTTTATCAGAATCCGTTCATTATCATTCTCGGATATAGCCAAAATTCGCTGATTTCTAGGAGTTTTCCCGCTTTTCACTATGAAAATATGAGCAGTTAGAGTCGATATAACTAGAAGTAATCCCAAAACAAATGATAATCCGGTCAATCGTTTCATGGAAACTCCAACCTTTACGCATTACATTAGGAGATTGAAATAAGAAAAATCTTTCAGGACGCTGTCTTGTAGTTTTGAATCAGTATCCATTATTTACGATTTCTCTTTTCCAAGTACTCCATACCAACCACCGCTGCCACTATTACGGCAGAAACAGCTCCAACAACAATCAACACGAGCTCCATATCTATCAAGTTTGCAGCACCAGGCGTATATCCTGAGGGCCATTCCACTGTTACAAACACTGTATCTGTAGTTGTATGATTCTCCCCATCGCGAACAAGCACAGTAAAATTATACGTGCTAGGTGATAAATCATGGTCAATGTTATGGGTTATGCGTCCAGAGGTGGATATCCCTGCAAGAACAATCTCAGGACCCCTGAAGATACTGAAATGCATAGGTTCCCAGTCCCATGCTTGCCAAATAATAGAGTGACCAGTAGTATTCGAGGGATATGACATATCCGGTGGATGGTTTATCACAGGATAGTCATGGTAGTACTCGTAAGGATGTCGATCGATACTGTAATCGGTACCAGGTATCGAATATGATCCGCCACCATCATAATTGCTGTAGTAGTTACCAAAAACGCCATTATCCCAAGAGTTTGCATTCCCATCATTCATAGCGTCAGCTTCAGTGTTGAAGCCAATACGATTCAAGAAGAGAACGTTATGATAACTGTGCTCATCCAGAAATATGCCATATTTCCCATTGTGGTTCGCTGTATTTTTTGTTATGTTGCTCTCAGAAATGCGTAGATGAAACCCATCTTTGAGATTCTCTGAGGCTGTATTCCTTGTCACCAAGAGGTTTTCCGAATATGCTATACCGAACCCGTCGTGGGAATTATGGGTAGCTTCATTATCGTTCAACGTGCTATCATTGATGATTTCAGCTCTGAAGCCGTCAAGAGTGTTGTTACTAGCCGTATTGCCAGCAATGGTACAACTAGTCAAACTCCTTACATAGAAGCCATTTCCCGGATTTGAATCTGCGAGATTATTTTGCAGTCCGATGCCAGTTGCACCTCGAAGCGAGAATCCGCCAGCCAAACAGTCGCGAGCAATATTGTCGGATAATGTAGAGCTGATACATTCTTGCAGATAGAAACCATAGTAGGAACTGCCTATTACAGTAATCTGCCTGAGGGTACATTGTCCACAGAAGGCGAGCAGAATGCCTCCAGATGTCCTATCCAGAGTTCCATCTTCTATCGTTACATCATTGCAGTCGACGGCAATTATCTGACCAAATTGATCCGCATGGAGTACCATGTTTTGTACTTCTTTGAAGTAACCCAACCGCGCACCGTTGATGGTGTTCCCCGACATCGTATGAATCCAGTTGACGCGGTCTCCACTAATGTGAAGTGCATTATTTAGAAATGTGTTGTCACGCAGGGTACAGTTGTCAGAATAGATAAGAGAGACGCCTTGTTCCAAGCTGTTGGATATTGTGTTGTTTATGAGGGCGCAATCTTCAGCCAGAAACACAGCAAAACCTTGGTCCGTATTATTGTTCGCAGTATTATTCTGGAGTACACAGGAGCTAGATAGTAGTAACCCGAAACCAACGCCCTTGCCACTAATTGCGACGCTTTCTGCAATTGTACAATTGTGAGAAGAGAACACGAAGTAACTATATTGCGATGCATTATAGACCGAGATATTGGATAGTGTACAGTTCACTGAATAGGCAATTTGCAGGCCTGCTGCAACGTTTTCGTAAACTCCTCCCTCGACAGTAGAACCGCTGCAATTAGCGAGAATGAGTTGTCCATATGCTGCACCATCAATATTGCTGTGGTTTGTGTTCCAGAAGTAGCCAAGATCCTTCTCATTAATGGTATTCCCTCCCGCGTCGTGCCGCCAATGTCTCTTCTCATATCCAGAAACGAGAAGACTATCATCCTCGAATGTGTTGTTTACAAGGGTACAGTCAGCAGATTGGAGAAGCTGGAAACCACGTGTATTTCTTTCAATATTGTTCTGTGTGAAGACATTATTGTCTGAAGAATAGACATGGAACCCAGCATAATTCTCTGAAGCTGTATTGTTTGCAAATGTTGTATTGTCACTATCTGCAATGTCGAAACCCCATGAATTAGCCGCCGCGATGTTATTCATAAGTGTACAATTGTCACAAGAATCCAATTCAAATCCATGGTATGTGTTTGAAGCGCTGCTTCCATTCAATACACAGCCCTCCGATTCTAAGAGTGTGAAACCCGTGTAGCTGCTGCTTGCTGTGATGTTTGTAATTGTACAGTTCGAGCAGTATGCCGCTGTTAACCCTCCTGATCCGCTGACAAACACACCATTTGAGACAGTTACGTTGGAACAGTTCGCAAGAATGACTTGCCCATAGGAACTGGCATCTACGAATAGGTCTCGTGTATTCTTGCAATACTTGAGTGATTTTCCATTTATCATATTCCCTGAGAGGAAATGCATCATGTACGATAGCTGCCACCCTTCAAGTTGAAATCCGCAACCAATAAGCGAGTTATTGAAGAAATTGCAGCTCCTCTTTGAGAGTACAAAGAAGCCGTAGCGGGAATTATTCACAGCTGTGTTGTTAGAAAATGTAGATCCTTTGGAATCTTCAATAAAGAAGCCATAAGAAGTTGTGCCGGAAACAATGTTGTTTTCGATTGTGCAATTCTCCGCGCTCCGAAACTCAAATCCGATGAATGAATTTTGCACAGCTGTGGTATTGGTTATGCTGCAGTCTTCACAACCTACAATAGAGGCAGCAGATGAGTGATTTTCAATCATGCAATCATGTAGATTGCCATGTTCGACTCGGTAGAAAGTGACACCAGGTCCAGATTGCCCGTCCATACCAGAAATGAGACAGTTTCTTATTTCGAAATGGACTGACGTGTGAGAAATCTGAATGCTAGGAGAATCAGCCGTGATATTCAACCCCTCAATGAGATATGGATCTTCCAGAGTGCCACTCCCGGGCCAACCTTGTTCAGTAAAATCTTGATTACTAGAGATAACAATCGGACCATGTTTATCATAGGACGAAGGTTGCACAATATTGCGTTCATATGTTCCAGAAGACATCTCTTTGGTTCCCGTATTTGGGATTGACAGAAAAAGCATCAGTGCAAATACAAATCCAAACAGCATCCTCTTCTTCATGAAACTCCAACCTATATGCAGTTCAAGATATCAAAGAATAGAGAAAAGCTTTGCCTAGGTTTCAAAGTGGATTCTTAGCGCTCAGCAGATTCTTTGTTGAATAAAGGCCAAGAGAATTGAAATACACAAGAGTTTCTTATTTTCGTCTATCCATGTACTCTGCAAAGAGAACTGCAACCACTGTTGTTCCAGCGACAAGAATGATCGTCCCTTGTAAACCGAAGCGCAATACTCGAATCCTCGCAAGATCAGAAGCTAGGAATTCTTCAACTTCAACTGTGACAGTATCGACCGCTGCCTTACCATCTCCATCGAACAGAATGACAGTGTATTGGTAAGTGCCCAAATCCAGCCCGTCTATATCAATTGAGATTCGGCTTTCCTTCAATCTGGAAGATTCCACAAGTTTGTTATTCCTGTACACTCTATAGTATTCCAAAACAATTTTCTGCACCCTCCACGTGATTGAATGCCCTGTTGTTCCATGCCTGTAAACCACATCGCTTGGATGATTTAGAATCGACGACGTCTCATTCAAAAGAGAATATCGATTATCGAGCTCCTCCACTTTCTGAACTGGGGATGTTGTTTGGGAATGCCTGCCACTCATCAGAGCAACGAAGACTATAACGAGAATGGCGATTTGGAAAACATTCCTTCTCATCGAAAGCCCAACCAAAATTCACATGTAAGATTTCCCATTTCCAAATAAGAATAGTCTTGTAGCAGTTCTGCTCTCAACCAAGATTCATACAATTCTATGGAAAAAAGGACTCATTTGCCAAACTTGAAAAGGATTAGAATACAAACAATTGTTAAGAAGGAGAAGGAAGTTATGGCTGAGAATGATTGTGAAGATTATGAAGAATTAGGAGCGCCTGACGCAAAGATTGTGCAGATGAAAGATATTGAGATGGATGATCCCTTACTGATTTGTGGTTTTCCCTCAGCTGGTCTAGTTGGTTCAATCGCCGCTAACACTATTATTGATCAATTCGAAATGGAACAGATTGCGTTTCTTCGTTCTAAGCATATCCCATCAGCTGCAGTATTCTTTGAAGGCAGACTGCGGCACCCATTTCGCATCTACGCAAGCAAGGACAAGAACTTGCTCGTCGCAACTACCGAGCTTCCAGTTAACAAATCCGGCCTCTATGAAGTAACATCATGCTTGCTTGATTGGGCAAGAAGCCTCGGATCTACAGAAACAGTAGTCCTCGATGGTATTCCGGTTCGAGGAATTCCCTCGGATAGGAAAGTCCTATATGCAACTGAAGAGGAAAAAATGGCTGAATTCGAGAATGTCGAAGAGCTAGAGATTCTTCAGAAAGGAGTTATCACAGGGATTGCTGGCTCGATACTCAAAGAGACACTTACCCGGAAAATGATTGGCTTCACTTTCTTGACTCCTGCAGTTAGCGTGGTTCCCGATCCAAAGGGTGCCATCAAGCTGCTACACGTTGTTGACAAGCTATATGATATTGACATCGATACAAGCGAACTCGAAGAGAGTGCTGAGCAGATCAAGCAGAAAATGCGTGAGATGGCTGAGCAGGTCGAAGGCATGCGGCAACAGCAAGATGAAGCCGGAAAAACTGGCTTCCAGCGTCTCTACGCTTAATTGACGTCAGAATACAGATTCCAAAGAATCCACAATGGTTCGGCTGGTGATTCGTTCACCAGCTGGCTCCGATATTTTTTCTGTAAATAACTTACATGATGAGATGCAAAAATCATATTTGAACAAGTGAATAGGCTTCCTTGATGATTTCCCATGCCGATACACCTTCCATATCTCCGACAAGTGTTCTAACATCATCGCGTACATCTCCCATCCACTGGAATGAATCGCTCATTACCCAATCATATCCCATTTCCTGCATGACTTGTTCGTTAAGAGACCAAGAAACCAGTTCATTGGCCCGAAGATATCGTTCAAGATTCTTCTCAATCAGGGGACCCACTTCACGATGATTGATTGCAGTAGTGTTGTAGAGCAGATGGGTACAAATTTCATGAGACACCATTGTAACAACCATGAGCGGCTCTACATGCGCGTAGAACCCATCCCTATCAGCAAGTAATGACGTTCCTTGAGTGGTAGTTGGATTGATCAGTTCCACTATGAACCATGGATATGGAAACTCGATGGATGTCTTTTCTTCCCACGCAGCTATCCAGTCATGACTTCTGAACATCGGCGTCAGGCGAGCACCTGCTTTCTCTAATAGCTCAGAAGCTTCGTTCCAATCTTCTTTGAACCAACCGTGGTAGAACTCGACTGCTATGTCTCGATACTCGGCCAAAATCTCCGGCCATGGATCAGGAACAGGACCTTCGAAACCACAATACCGCTTGAATTCGTCATTGGGCATATACCTAGAAACCATTTCTTCTTTTTCGGGAAATTCATGGATTATCTTCAATGGATGAGTATGTCGCAAATCATTTAGTATAGATTGTAGCGAATCGATATCTTCAGCCAAATATGCAGGTATCTGATACAAGAGAGCAAACCAAGTTGAAGAACTGATACCTTCTAGGGCATCAAAATGCGATTGAAAAGCCTGTATCGAGTTATCTTGAAGATGTTCTTGTATCTGTGCTTTTCTGTCATCTCTTGCAATCTCATCAAATCCTCCAATTCGCAGGCCCACAAGCAACGATTGTAACAGATTCGGAATCTCACTTACTGCAGCTTTCACAGGTTTCTCAATAGAGATGTCGTTCAATGTCATCATCCTTCAGATGTATGGAACGTCGAGTCCGTAACAGCTTCTTAGAGCTTTCTAATGAAGCCCTATTGATGCTGATTAGAAGCATGGAAGTAGTAGTGAAAATGGTAGTCACGGTAGCTTTATGCTACTTCGATGATGCATAAGCTGGAGGACGTTCAATTGACTCGCACAAGAATTAGACCTGATGAGCATCGAAACCGGATAGATTCGCTTAAGAGCAAGCTAGATGAAAAGGATATCCGAACCTTCGTTGTTCTGAGTTCCAAGAACATATTCTATCTTAGTGGTTTTTCGTTTATTCCTACTGAGCGTCCTATCGCGCTCATTATCCACAATGGAGAAGCGCATGCGTTTGTTCCATCACTTGAGATTGATCATATAGAACAGCAGGTACCATTTCTCGCGCAGGTGTTTTCTTACTATGAGTATCCCGACCACACGCATCCAATGGAAGTCTTCTCAGAAGTCCTTACCTCCGAGCTGCACGTGCAGCCCAAGACTATTGCATCTGAAGCGCCCGGTTTCTCTGGCTATTGGGGATATCAGGGGCCCAGTTTCGAAAAGGCAACAGGTCTCAAATTCAAGATTCCGTCCGACATAGTAATGGATATGCGTGTTGTGAAGGAACCAGCAGAAATTGAGCTCATGAGCAAATCAGCCAAATGGGCCAGTAAAGCACATTATTACCTTCAGGAGTACACAGAAATAGGAAAGAATGAGATAGAGGTAACAATCCGAGCTAGTTCAGATGCTTCAGATGACATGGTCAATGCCCTCGGAGATGACTATCATCCAACAGGCTTCAGCATGTTTCCCGCTACCGCTCTTTACCGTGGACAAATCGGTCCGAACTCTTATTATCCACACGCTCTTTCTCGCGGTTTGATCTTCTCTGAGGGTGATACACTCGTAACAGGTGCCACTTCTGATCTGTACGGAATCCAGTCGGAATTGGAACGTACTATGTTTATGGGGGAACCAAGCTCGAAACAAAGGAAATTGTTTGAAGCGGCAACCGCTGCTCAGTCTGCAGCCCTTTCCGCAGCTGGTCCTGGCGTGAAGTGTGCGGACGTGGATAAGGCAGCTCGAAGAACTCTGAAAGAACATGGCGTATTCGAATTAGCACGACATCACACTGGTCACGGACTTGGGCTGGAAGGTCATGAACGGCCATTTCTTGATATCGGATCGGAGGAGGAAATGAAACCCGGCATGATATTCTCATGTGAGCCAGGTGTTTATGCAGAGGGTATTGGAGGCTTTCGTCACAGTGATACATTTGTTGTAACAGACCAGGGAATAGACGTACTAACTGAATACCCGCTTGACATGGAAGAGCTCATCATTGGGTAAGAATGGGAATGCCGAGATTGATTTTTCGTGAGTATAACCAATCTAAAATCGACTCATGCTCGATATCGGAAGACCATGTGCGATAGACCCGATTTGGGTCGAGTTGGCCAGCTGAACAAGCAAACTATTGGTAGTCTGAACTAGCGTCTGTTTCGCCTGTTTCATCATAGAGACCAAGCGATGTCAGATCAGGCAAACCCTTCTGGATCCTGTGTACTATTCTTTCACCATATTCAATAATTGCTTTTGCAACTAAATCGCGGCCCTTTTCTTCTCCGAATTCCTCCACTAGAACCTTCGAAAAAGCGATATGTAACAGGGCGACTCTAGAGAGGGCGCCTCGCGTGGCCTCTATTGCTTCCTCAATTGGGATATTCCTTTCTTCTTCGCTCACAGAAAAAACCTAAACCGGAATATATATTATACAATTATATTTTTTGAGGAATCGTTCTATGAAACTTGGGACATGACTTGCTTGTAATGTTAATTCCATAACATAGTTCCTCCAATTTTGATTTGGTGGAGAATGTGTCTAAGGTCTAATTTTGTTCAAACATTCATACAATATCCAAGAACCGATGTGTTTTTTAGTTCATATGAAAGTGGTTTTCGGAGGATAAATACATGCTCAAAAGAAAGCACGTCATATTCTTATCTCTCATCATGTTGATGAGTTTAAGTTATATTCCATCGGAAGTATTTTCCGTTGATAATTCAACGGTAGATAGTTTGATTGGAACAGCAACCCCGGCTGAAATCATGCCGCGTAATATACGAGTAGGAGTCTATGATGAACCAAACAAGACCGCCCCAGATTGGGCATATGGTGGAGATGTGAATAACGACTCTAGTGACATCGGGCAAATATTGGAGGATGCAGGGTATGAGGTACATCTCCTAACATTCCAGAATTTGCTTGACCACGAACTGGTTCTTTCGGAGTTCGACGTTTTCGTAATCCCTGATAATCTTCTGCGGGAAAATGTAACCATGCTTGCAAAATCATTCTGGTTATCTGGCGGAGGGATTCTTAGCATCGACAGCGCTGCCAATTTCCTAGGCTACGCTGGGATTATTCCCTATGAATCCGAGGGAGACCACGGATATGGCACGTACTGGTCGCATCAATCATCAGATATTCAAGCGGTAGCGAATCTTCATCCTGCTACGAAGAGCTTTTCGGTCGGAGATGAAATCAACATTACTTCGCTTTTGTGGTCAACCTTTGATTGGTCTGCAATCTCAAGCACAACTGAAGCATCCGAGTATGTCAAGCTTCTCTACGCTGAAGGAGATTCCAATAAAGCAACAGGAATAGCATACGAGCCCGAGCTCAGAGGTGGTAGAGTCGTGCATCTCCCAGGCTATGCCCAGAACTTGGATGAAGATGTATTCATTGTTGAGGAAATGGAGTCTATGTGGATAGATGCTATCGAGTGGTTATGCCCGATTCCAAAATCTAGGATTGCATTCGATATCTCCCATCAGCCAAGGCTAGGCTTTGACCCTTGGGATGAGGGGATGTCATATCCGGACTATCTTGTGGACTTCAGAGATCATCTCGTAACTCATTCGTTTACAGTGGAGAAAATCTACCCCTCCTCCGAAGGCAATCTTACGGAAGACAATCTTGCGCCTTATGACATCCTAATTCTCACATCCCCAGATTACAACTACACCAATTCGGAGAGAAGTGCTGTTGAGGCTTGGATTGACTCTGGTGGGTCTCTACTGGTTCTTGGAGAAGCCTTGGACCAAATTACCTTTGGAAAAGCAAGCGAACAGGTAAATTCCATGATCGCTCCCTTTGACATCGAAATCACACAAGGTTACTCGTCAGTAGTAGGTGATATCCTTTACCACCCCATAAAAGATAGCGCAGAGACCGTCCAATTTGCTTCTGGTGGATACATAAACATTACAGGCGATGCGTTCCCATTAGTTAAGAAGAATGGGAATATCCATATTGCTGCGACTGAGTATGGTAATGGTCGAGTAATAGTTTCAGGAGATATGAACTGGGCTGACAAGAACAATTTAGCAAGCGAAGACAATGAAGTTTGGGCACTCAATATTGTAAATTGGTTGGGTTCAGTTGGAGCAGACACATTGCTATATTGTGACGATGTGATGGCAGATGATTTCTACGAAACACCTGCCGCCAAAGCATTGAATGAACTCAGAATAAACTACTTCTTGGTAACCTATGACTTAGGTCTCAATATTACTCTGGATGAGTATGAGTGGGAACATGTGATAGTTGATGCTCCCAACCGTTTTATCGACGAATCTATTCCCTATTTGATAGAACACGTTGAAAACGATGGCTATCTAGCAATGCACAACTTCGATTTCGACAATCCAGATTACGAACCTTTGTTGAATTTGATGGGTGTCTCTTACGCTGATGATTACCCACTTGATGATGATTTCTATGTGTGGGACCAAGAGCATCCTGTCTACGTCAATCCAATCGATTTGGGTGAGACTTCATTTTCAATTAGCGGGCCATATGGTGATGACGGCGACCTGTTCCATGTCTTCGATAATGCTACTGCTCTAGGAGGTTCTAGTTCCCTTCCGCAGAATAACAAATGTGCACTTGCAGTTCGTAAGGATAGGAAGACCATCGCTATGGGTTACATATTCGATCAGATTGTTGGAGACAGTGACGACTCAGCTTACCTTGATAGCTTCGAGCTATGGTTGAATGTCGTAGCCCATCTCTTTGCCCCAACGATTGATTCACCGGCGGATGTATCGTTTACTGAAGGAGAAACAGGAAACAGTATTACCTGGAACCCTGTGAGCTATCATCCGGCTGAGTATGTTGTCAAAAGGAACGGAACAATTGTAGATTCAGGTAGTTGGGACGGCGGGCCCATCGAGGTCAATCTCGATACTCTGGAAGCGGCCAACTACACGTATGTTATCACCGCGATAGACTGGACAGGAAACAAAGCTAGTGATGTTGTCTTTGTTGAAGTAGAACCAGGTGCCGGCGGAGGAATACCTGGACTACCCGATAAGATATTCGGTATTGATACCTGGATAGTGCTTGCAGCGGTAGGTGCGGTAGTTCTGATTCTGATAATCGTACTTGCTCGAAGGAAGTAGTTCAATGAATTGAGAGTCATTCCATGATGGGTGACTCTCACCCTTATTTTTTGGCAGTTGTCTCTATCATCATTTACGTGCCAAGTAATTCTGACATTTTGAAGTCCACATACACAATGTATTGGTTACACATTATTGAAGCTAGCACGGTTTTACAAAAGTCTTCTCTCGTCTGACTAGCCCACTTGCTGACTCTGTTTTCACTTCTTGCATTCAAGGAGTATGGGATCTACAGTCTGCCACGACCCATCTTTGCTAGCGAATGTTTTCCGATCATCCTCTGTCGTAGGAACTACATCGAAGATACAAACTTCGTCGCCGCACGCCTCACAGGATATGTGAATCATTTTCTCCTCGGGATTAAGTGCCATGCTCTTGGCTGCATCAACATAGCAATACATATGCCCTACATCTAGAGCATCTTGTTGTTTGAACACCTTGCAAAGTGTACACCCCCGAACGAATGTTTTGCCGTTTTTCGTCTTACCTTTTTCCTCGAATAGACCCAGCTCAGTTAAATCTGGTAATCCTTTCTCTACTCTTTCGGCTATTCTATGTCCATAATCTATGATTGCTTTGGTTATCAATTCCTTTCCCCGATCTTCACCAAATTCATCAATCAGGACTTTTGAGAATGCAATATGCAAAAGTGCTAGACGGGCACGAGCTCCAACAGCGGCTTCCAATGCTTCAGCAATTGGTATCATCTTTCGATGTTCGTTCATCTTCTTATCGTCTCAGTCGTGTAGTTGAGATATATAGTACTTCTGCACCTTCCAAAATCTTCCTTTGAAGACTGTTCCTTGCATTTATACTGCTAACCAGAAAATACCGAATAGCGATTCTGTAAATTCATTGATAGAGGGTAGAGAATTTGTTTTCAAGGTAGCTGATGAAGGGTTCGCATGACATACTATCACCTGTGACCTCTTCGACCAGTTGCGGTGTATCATACAAATTGCCCTTCTTGTGAATATTCCTATCCATCCAATTAAGGACATTAGAAACGTTGCCGAGCCTGATTTCTTGCTTCCAATTGGGGATATCCTCGGTCATTGCTGCCACAAGTTGAGCAGAGACAATATTCCCTAGGGCGTATGTTGGGAAGTAACCAAACATCCCTAGGCTCCAGTGAATGTCTTGTAGTGGCCCAACAGAAACGTCTTCAACTTCAATTCCAAGATATTTCTCACACAGCTCTCTCCACACAGCTGGAATCTCAGAAACCTTGATTTCATCTTGGAACAGACGAGATTCGATTTCAAAGCGGATTATGATATGAAGATTGTATGATATCTCATCACTCACTACTCTAATCGGCACGGGTCTAACCTGGTTTACAGCTCTCGCGAATTCCAAGGGGGCCACATCATCAAATTGACCATAAGTGATTTCATTTACTAATGGCAGATAATACTCCATGAATTCAGGGGAGCGTCCTATAATATTCTCAGTAAATCTTGCTTGCGATTCACTAATGACAACTTGTTTTGTATTGCCCACGGGTAAGAATCTCCATTCTTCTTTGATATTTCGAGAATGGAGCGAATGACCCGCTTCATGTAAAAAGCTGATGCAAGAACGAAAAAGATTGCTCTTTTCGTAGTTTAGTAGGATTCGTACGTCATCATAGTCGCCAATGGTTGACGGATGAGGACCTTCGCCGATTCTTCCGAATGCCTCCTCCGAAGTCAAATCATAACCGATAAACTCTGCTAGGCGTTCTACAATTTTGATTTGGGTCGCTTTCTCAACCGGCCTACTCAGAAAATCTGCCCTACTCTGTTGGCTTATATACGCATATTCCTCAATCAATTCTGGAAGGCGAGACTTCATCTCATCAAAAATAGATGCTATATGAGTGGTTCTTAGTCCATGATCGAATGCATCGATGCTCACGTCATACAAATTCTCTGAATCTATGATATCACGTAGGTATTGTAGCAACTCACAATGCACAGAAAATAGCTTGGCCAATTCGGTTTCGAAAATAGCCCAGTCTTTCTTCTTCAAAGCTCTATCTCGGGCTCGACTAGCCATGGCTCTTTGTTTGACTACCCGGCCCACTACTTCGTTAGGGACTCTTGTTTTCTTTTCATAATCAAGTCGTACAAGTGTAACATTGCGTTTCTGAACCTGACTGAGGTTATCATAGGTTGTGCCTTTCTCAAGATCATCAAGAAGCTTTCCTATTTCATCCCTGCTAAGAGCTCGATGGACCAGCTGGGCAAGAAGCGCTTGTTGTTCGCTTCTTTGAGATTCTCCTTTAGGCGGTAGGGCTGTCCTCCTATCCCAAGCCAGAACTTTTCGAATCGATCTGAGTATAGCAGTTTCACGGTATACCCCCATAAGGCGATTATACGTGTCCATTGTCTTGCCCTCTTTTGCTTATCCAACCGAATTCTATTACCATTCGGCAACTTAAAACCTTGTTGTTGACTTGCACGAACGGCTTTCAGTGCCTAACAGTATTTCTCTTTCAGTTCATCCAAGATTTCAACTGTGTTATTCGAGAGAGGTTCCTCACCAAGAAGCTTCCTTGATTTGTTGTATAGTACAAAGAATCGGAACGGATTGCCTACCGATTCAATCATATCTTCACCAAGCTGTGCATCAGCGATTTTCTTAACCATGAAGTATCCAATCGGATGCCCGCTAAGAGGCAATGATTGTCTTACCTTTCTGCCCACCTCCTCACGAGATTCACCGTTTCGATGCATAGTCTGTAGTATTCTATCAATCTTGGCTAGTGTTTCTTCTGCCCTTCTTAGCTCGGTCCGGTATTGTTCTACAAAGCCTGAATATGCATCAACAGGATTATGGCCGAAGAACCAGTCAGGCTTGTCGATTTGATCTGCAATACCTTCCGCCTGTATTTGATTTATCGACCACATCAAATCATCATCCTCTTTCTGAACATTCTCCTTGTCATAACAAAGAAGGGCATCTCTGCACTGGTGATGATACTCATGAGCAATGAGACGATGGAGCAAATCACCTAATTGCATAGCCAAAAGGGCATCAAGAACAATCCATTCGTATCCTCTTGCGTCCATCTGGAAAAGCACAAATGCCACCTTCACCTCGCCGAGTAGAGAACTTTCGGGAAGGTAATCCTCAACCAAATCAGCAATTATCGGACCAAGCCGGGAAGCTTTCTCCCCAAAACCCTTGAGAAATGAGGTTATCTCGCTGCGTTTCTCTAAACCTTTTCTGAAATGTTCAATAAAGGTGCTTCGTGAAGAATCAATTTTGCTGTGGCCTTTGTCAACTTCAGGTCGGTTAAATGCTTCACGTAACACTTCTTGAAAGAATTCCTCAGTGAACTCACTCTTGGTTAAAGCGGCATACCCGGGGCTCTCAAAGAGATCCTCCCAAAGCGCTTCTTCTGGCTTTCTGGCAGACCTGAATTGATCAATTATTTGCCAAAGCGTACGTACACCCCGGATGTCTACGATGACTTCCAAATTAAGCCGCTCTTTCCTTCAGTCGTCATCTTGCATGAAATATTCATTGGTTTACTCATGGAACCAAATCGCGAGTTCTTCATTATTTGATGATTCCGTTCAAGGTTACAATGTCATGTCTTCGAGATGATTACATCTCAAGAGGATCTTCACTCATCTTCAGTAGAAGACATTATTACCGTCTCAACAGGATTTGGTCCTAGGACGGTGCAGTTTTGACCACGGAATCCGATGAATCAGAGAAGAATGCAAAGAACTCTGGGATTCGAACAGGTTACAATTTTGACGATGCAAAATGGTTCGCAACAACATCCCTAGGAATTATGTTGATCAGCTACATCGGCATGGTGAATTCAGGAATCAGCTATTTTGGATTATCTTTTGACATAGGAAGTTTCCTCGGATTAGGTCCATTACTACTCTCAGAATCAATGATGATGATACCCGCGCATTTTGTCATCTCCATGCTATTCTTCGCGGGAGGTATTGAGTGGTACTTTTTGTGTCGCCATTGCCCCTGTTACGAACATTCTGGTGCAGAGCATGACGATGAGGGGAAATTCTATTGTCTAGCTAATTGGGGGAGCCCTAAAATCTTCGAGTACGATCCTTCGCCCATAAGTGCTAGGGGCAAAGTGGTTTTTCTTGTCTGGGGTATCGGTTTTGCCTTTCTATTCCAAGTTCTTTATCTCTGGGACCGCCTTGACTGGTTGATGGCGTATCTTGTATTGACTGCTGTGTTCTTGGTAACGCTTCGTCATTGGGCTTGTTCAAGCTGTCCAAATATTACCTGTGTACTGAACTGTGTACCGGAGAAGAATAAGGTAGCATTCATTGAGAAACGTTAAGCAAGAGCGATTTGCTGAGGAGCATCGGATATTCACTTTTTTCGGTCTTTTACTGAATCCATCCGTTGTACAATTACTAAAACCGAAAATGAGATACAATTTAAGTGGAAACTGTATAGGTACTACTGCGAGCCGGTGAAAATGAAACTACGCAAAGACGATCCAATTGAAGGTAGTTGGAAAGGAGAGAATCCATCTCTGACTGTTCAAGCTGGGTCTACATTCTTTTTCAATTTTCATCGGCATGGTTCAGTTGGTGAAGACGCGCGATTTGAAATCGTGGACAGAGATATCATCAAGCACCTGGAAACAGAGACTCATTACAAACATCCTGAGAAAATGAAGCCAGGATGGACTGGTGGAGATGCAGAAGCCGGGAAATGGTTCTTCAAGGCGCTGAAACCCGGAGAATCGAAAATTATAGTGCAGGAGCTATTTCGCTTCGAGGTTGAAGAAACCCATGTTGTAGATATTACAGTCACGTAATGTAAAAAAAAAATGAAACACCTGTGCTCGTGATTATCTCGACGTAACGAAACCTTAACCCAAAGCTCAGGCGTTAGAGAGAGAAATTATCCTCTTCTTACTTTCAGGACAATTCCAAGAACTATTGCCACTCCAAGTATAGCAATGATTGGCAAATATGCGCCTAGGTCAGCCATGGCGCTTGGACTCTCAATGATATTAGCTACTCCAATCTTAGGATCATGAACTATTCTCTCCCCACGAGGATAGTTAAGGAGTAACTCCTCCTCATTTTCTGAAGCTTCGGTCAAGCTTGACTTGACTGCCACATCAACTCCGTCTACCGTAGCTGTTTCTTTCCAAGTGAAGAAACCACTGTAATCATTGTTTGTAAAATCAACTCCTTCTTCCTCGGTGGCTCTTCCCTCTTCCTCATCTTCGGTTTCATCATCATATTCTTTTTCCGCTGAAGCTTCGAGTTCAACTTTCATTGCAAGCTGAGATGTGTCATTATGGTAGTCGAAGCCGTCAATAATCACGTCAATCTTGATCTCATTGGGAGCCACTGTTGTTCCGTTGATATCTGCAAATTCCCCGGTTGCATAAACCCTCGCGGCAAAGATGCCGTCTGAAGTAGTAACTTCTAGAGTATGAACCATGCCATTCGTGGTATTCTGAGTTGTGTATACAATTGGATTGAAGGTCTCAATAGCGTACGTTTGAACAAGAGTGTCCGTAGATTCATTGTAAAGACCATTATCATTGTCGTCAATATATTCAATGATTTCGTAGAAAGTCACTTCGAATTCCAGTTCCTTCTCTGAAGTCTCATTCTCAGTTTCATATTCGAGACTAAATTGGATGCCGTCCGATTCAGCATGAACACCAATCTCGATGGATTCCTCCACGCCGTTCGATTCTTTGGAGGATTTAATGGTGGCTTCGTAGTCCTGGACTTCGACTTCCACTTCTCTTTCATTTTCCTCTTCAGTTTCGTCATCTACTCCGTCATCATCTTCATCTTCAAAGTCATCTGCTTCTTCAGTCTCCGTGTCATCATCATCTTGTGCATTCACACCGACCATAGATGTAGTTAGGAGAAACAGAACTCCAAAAAGAAGAATCATGCGTAAAATCGCTTTTCTTTCCATGTCTTTTCACTACATTCATCTCATATTGTGAATTATTAACTATATTTATCTATTATATTGAACTGTGTGAAAAATGAACATTAAGAACGCCTCATTAAAGACAATACACTTCAATACACTTCAAAATGCTTCAAATAAGCAGGAAATGGCTGTAAGACAAGAGATGTCAACTATTCATAGATTCTCTCCACACGAGAATTGTAGTGGCATAATAAAGTAGAAATCAGTCGAACAGATAAAATTCGAAATCCATAGAAAATCGTGTGAAAGTTACCATTTAGAATGAAATATTGTCGTTGATTTCCTTAAGCAGAGAACAGGAATCGGTATCCAGAATTTCTTCAACTATCTGGATCAGTTCATCACCAATTGCCAATTCATCTTTCAACTTACGATTCTTTCTCAGTTTGGACAGATCAGGCAGGCCTGTATCAATCCTACGAGCTAAATCATGATATGATGCACTTCTGCTTTTTGGCAATCCCAAATACCAACGCTGACGCATTATGATTTCAAGAAGGGTGCTCAGTACTCTATGATTGGCATCGGGTTCAGATGGTAGCTGATGCCTAATCGAGATGTCTCTAATACCGATTTCTTTGCAGATTCTATGGCCTCTCATCATTACATTGATTGGAAATTCATCTCGAATCGGATGCCCATATCTATTATCGTCAGCATAGACTCTCTTAATTAGCTCCACATCGTCCGGATAATGATTCCTTAGCACCCTCATGAAATGTTGCTTTTGACGGCCCGGCTTTAGTGTCATACCAGCAAACTGTATGTATTGGGCATCGACTTCCTTTGCTATCTTAGCTAGGTTAATCATATTCTCCTCGTCATCGCCGATTCCAGGGATTATTGGACTCGCCATCACTCCACCGTACAATCCGGCTTTTCTCACCTGACATAAGGCATCAAAGCGCTCCTCTGTGGTTGATGCCTTTGGTTCGAAAATTTGTTGTTTCTCTTTGTCTGTCAACGTTATTGTGAAGGAAACATTAGCAAATGCCTTCTCATGGATTTGTTCCAAGAGATCAAGATCTCTCAACACAAGGTCTGATTTTGTTAAGATGAAGACGGGCATTTCAAAATCGAGAAGAACCTCAAGTATCCTCTTGGTTACTTCGTGTTTCTCTTCTGCTGGTTGATACGCATCAGATACCCCTCCCGATACGCCAATGACTATCTTCCTTTTCCTCTTTTCAAGTGCTTCAGATGCGCTTTGAGAATCCATGAAAGGGATGAGTGTTTCTGAATCGATGCTCGATTGAGAAAGATAACCAAGGTTTTGTAATTCACGACGAAGAATATCAGGCGCGTTCTCCTTTATTCTGATATGTGAGGCGAAATTGTCAACGTGATAGTATTCTGACATGCCATCGCAGTAGGCGCAAGCGTGCTCGCAACCGCGATACGGATTCAGAGAGCGATGTATGTGAAACCATGGATCAGCTTCCATATGCTTTGAAAACAGTGATTTGCTCTGAATGGTTTCATACTTCACTTACTGAGCCTCGTGTGATATCGTGTGAGTAGTACTCTAGATTGCATTGTAAGATGTTTTGCACAGTGGTTTCGCCAGCACCTCATTTAGAAATGCGAGTTAAAATACAAATGTTTCTAGTCACTAGAAGAAAACCAGATTCCAAAAAAAAAATGTAAAGGGCACAAAGGCCCTTTACTTGACATAGAATGGAGCGCCAAGGTTGTCCAACATTGTCGGACAGCTATCGGGCTGTTCTGCAATGACAAGTGGACGTGCATACCAAAAGGCGTCTTGCACGTTGTCATAGGGCCCGTTCAGAATGCCTTGGTCACCGAAATAGTAGAAGAACAGGGTGTTCTGGAGCTCACCGTAGTCCCAACCATACTGATCAGCTTCTGCCGCTGCAATATAGACACCGCCAGATCGAACTTCATACGTCTGATCGAACATTCCACCACTGTGGCAACTGCAATAGATTGCAGAGAATTTGCTGGATTCAAGCTCCGCAAATTTGCTCGACATATATGCGTCCGTAATAGCATAGAGGTCCCACGAAACCAAGCACTCATCGTAGCCATCTGTCTCGGTATCAGAGTCCCAGCTACCGTCTTGAGTTCGCGAACCGTGTCCCGAATAGAAGAAGACCACTTCTGAATTGGGGCCTTCATTAGCTATGAGCCAGTCCATCAGTACACCGAAATTATCGCTGGTTGCTGCTCCATCAAGAGCAAGAGCGTAGTTATATCCGTACGCCTCTAGAATCTGCTTCATCTCTAGCGCATCATTATGGGGGTTCATGAGGTCCGAAGACCTTCCGTCATAGTCCGTGATGCCAATAATGACCGCCCATTTGTCCTCCGGAGAATCGGTATAATACACGATTTCAGCCGGGGGAGGTTCAGGCTTGCCGCCACCGCCACCGCCGCCAGGTCCGTTTCCCATCACCATTCTCTGGTCCACTTGAATGGAAAGAGAAGGTAGGAGAAGGCCCATGGTTAGGCCAAGAAGCAGGATGACACCCACTGCTCTCTTCATCTCAGATTTGTTCATCCATCTCACCTAATCACCCGAATAACTCAATCGGGATGATGTAGAAAATTATCCATGATATATAAGTGTACTTTATTTTCTCCAATAATGTAGACTTATAAGATGGAATTCGTTTCTACCTAGTTATTGCAGGTGTGAGAGATGGGAAAAAGGATAAGGCTGGCTCTTATTGCCATGATTTTCGTTGTGACTGGACTGCTACCTTTTGCTGCAGCTCAACCTAGGATTGCGACAGGATATGGTTTAGAAATAGTGGACGCCTATTATGCGGATTTGGACGGCGACGGGGTTGAAGATGATATCAAGATTCTAGTAGAGTTTTCATTTGGAAATACCAACCCATCAAGAGTTGACTTGAGACTCACGGTTGAATTACCCTCAGGCACTGTCTACAGCTTCAGAGTTTCGGTATACAGACCACCCACTAAATCTATTCTGAACATCGATTGTTTCGATATGGCCACCGAGAGCGGATGGTACATAGTTAGCATGGTTGCGTCTGTCATGGGTTCAGGAAACGGTAAGGTCTACATTACTGACCAGATGGCATTTGATCCACCCACCAAAACCGGTCCTGGATTGCCGGGTGTCGACGCCTACTTCTAGATACACAGAAGGTCGCATAGGAGTGAATCGCAACCAGCTCAAATTGCTCTTCAAGCTCCAAGAAAGCCCTGTAGCTCCAGTAGCGCAGCTTGCTAGAGAAATCGGAGTTTCCGCCCCAACAGTCCGCTCATGGCTCGATGAACTGAGAGAAAACCAAGTTTTCGTTTCGGTACCTGCTGATTTACACGAGGAGAAGATAGGTCTCGAGATTCACTCATTCCTGGTTAGTGTACGATCTTATGATGCTGTAACTAAACTCGAGGCATTCTGCGACGCCCATCCCTATACATCGTATAGAGGACGCATATTCGGCGGCAGGCACCAGGGTTTGTTCCTACAATTCAGAGAACCATCCGATGCGAAGGAGTATGTTCTGGACGCATTATTGACTATGAAGGAGAAAGGCATTGTATCCAAAATCAGAGAATTTCCAAATCTTAGTAGTTGGAAATCAATCAACACGCGTCCGAAGCTGCATGCTTGGAATCCCTCACAAATGGTGTGGGAATTTGATTGGGAACAATGGTGGAACAATATCCGAAAAGAACCGGACCATCATGATTATGAATCACGAGGGGCGGTTCAAGCCATCCCAATAGATGGTTTTGATGTACAATTACTCCAAGAAATCACAAAAGATGCAAGAAGAAAAAATACAGATATAATTCGGGCACTGGGAAGGGATCCATATGAGAAAGGGTTGCAGCAGGATGTCTCCAGAAGGATTAGACGTCTTGAGAAAGAAGTTGTCAAGTCATATAGGCTGTTCATCAACTGGACATATTTCGATGTCTACAACACACCTATGGTTATCGCAAAAGCAGATAAAGACCAAGTAGAAATACTGATGTACCACCTGGAGAACAGCGTTTTTCCGTTCGGATCTAACATACGAAGAATTGAGGGGGGTTTTATCTGGTCTGCTAGATTACCCAGCGCTCATCTGTCAGAAATGGTCAAGCTAGTATGGGAAATAGCAGATAGTTTTGAACTTCTGATGATTGACTACAAGCAATCACAAATGTACGCTCTCTGGGCTGAAGCGTGGAATGAGACTTCGCAATCTTGGAGAATTGGAAAGGACTTCTGCTTGAACAGCCCACTGGAATCTGTAATCTCATGAATCACATACAATCACTTTGACTTCTCGGGAGGTAACGAATTAATAAACCTTTGAGCAGAGATAGCATAGAAGTTGATTATCGATGCCTGAAAAATCAACAAAAGGATATCTGATTCGTTTCAACGCCGACAAAACCAGATTTCCAGATTTTTGCCCGGTCTGTAATGAACCTGCAGAAGATGTTGGAACGATAATCGCATCGAAATCCAAAACGGGTGAATCACTGGACCGAGAGTGGTCATTGCCGAGCAGCTTCGGCAAAGCTATACCTCAAAGAACCTCCAGAATGAGCTCAGGTCCTGCCTCTGTTAGGATGCTCCAAATCAATACCTGTGAAGATCATGCCTATTCGGAGGAGGAAATAGGAAGAGCAAAAGGACTGTGCGCTGTAGTAAATGGCCTTTCCATTCTGATTCTTGTGTTTGCTGGATTCCAATTGGCAGTTCATCTCATCGAGGGAATTGCTGCTCCGCTCTGGTTGTATATGCTTGTGGTCGGTGTTGCTCTGTTACTCATAATCTCCTACACAGGACTCGGATCAAGCGAACTAGAGAAAGCAATCAGAGTGGTTGATTATAGTGAGCAGGGGGCAACAATAACCGTCAAGCTGCGGAATGAAGCATATGCAGAAGAGTTTATTCGGATGAATCCACATGTAACGGTTGTTGAATCCCCTCAAGGGCTATGAATGTCACCTATCATTCTACTCGGTTTAGTATCTGAATATATGGCATTAACAAGGTAAACAAGGTTAACTACACTCAATTATCATTTCCTTGGGGTTGCCAACCTATTTATGAAGCGAATCCATTTTCTAAGCGAGGAGAGATTCTAGCCATGGGTCAGGATAGAGCCTATGTTGTCAGATTCAACCCGGACAGGGTTACATTTCCAGACACATGTCCGGTCTGCAACAAACCCGCTGCAGCAGAGGGTATTGTAGTAGCATCGCAAGGAAAAGAGGAAGAAGGCTTCGGAAGCATTAGACCAAGTTCAATTACAGCTCCTCAGCACAGAGCTTCTTTAATACAATCTGTTTCAACACGGAAGCTACGAATTCCTACAAGCTTTGAGCATGCTACCTCCGAAGGAGATAACAGCACAATGAGAAGCGTCGCGGCTATTATCAATGGACTATCAATAATCACCTTTCTTATCGTATCATTCAATTTGGGATTAACCATTATGCAGGGTATGCCAGTTGCCCCCTGGATGGCAATACTCTGGATATCTCTTCTGATCACAGTGCTTGCTTCGTACAAAGCGCTCGGGCCGAATGGTCTACAGAAAGCAATAGACGTGGTGGAGTATGGTGGGAGAGGTTCAAGACTAACAGTGAAGATATTCAGCGTAAGTTATGCTAGGCAATTTTTGCATTCTAATGCCGATTCTGTTGAAATCATAGAAGGGGGAAACAGGCTGTGAACCTCGGTAGAAACAAGGATTACGTGATTCGCTTCGATATTGAAACGACTCGATTGCCGGAGATTTGCCCGATTTGTGGTCGGCCAGCAGATACCAAAAGCACGCTCATATCATCCAAATCTGATCTTCCCCAGGGGATGCAACGAATCTGGCCTGGTGCGAGTGACTACTACGGACGAAAACGAATCTCATCAGACCCGGGCTCATATATGGCCAAATCTCCTACTAGTAC
>WJIL01000005.1 GCA_014730275.1 Candidatus Lokiarchaeota archaeon
GCATTTACTGAATTTTGTGCAATACTCATTTGATAACAAGTGTTTTCAGTAGGCCATATATGGAAAGGTGGGTGGTTGCTTAATATGGCGCGAAAGGAGGAAATCCTGTTCCTGTCGCATAATGTCAGGCATCAGAGATGTCATTATCTGATTTCGACATTGAATCAGGAGCACCAAGTAGTTATTCCCAGTCGTATTGCAAAGACAAGCAGCCGATTATCCCTTAGCGCTGGATCCGCATCGAATATGTTATACTTGGGACTTTCTGCTTTCGGCCAACAAAGACCGATGCATCTAGATGGTATCGATGTATTCATCCACCCATTCATGAGAAATGGCAAGTACTTGCATGATTACCATGTACCACTTGTAGATGAACTTCGGTGGCTTGGTCTTGATGCTATGGCGGCTATTGCCTATGCACTTCTGCCGGATAGTATATCCAAGGCCAATGTTGTGATAGCACCAAATGTCGAAATGCTAGCTGATGCAGCCAAATACACCAAACTTCCCGAATATTACATCATCCCCAATTATCCACCCAAGAGTTTTCACAGGGATATCAAGAAAGAAGAGGCTAGAGCTTCTCTGGGGATTCCGGCATCAGAAACAATGGCCCTGTTCGTGGGTGGTGCCAGGCTCGAATCGATTTATGGCATTCACTTGTTAATCAAGACGTGGAAGGAAGTCACAAGGAAGCGAGATGCAAAACTGTATGTGGTAGGACCCAAAAACCAGCTCCCCTTCACGCCAGATATCTACACCAAACTCAAGAGAAAAGGAATCATCTTCACGGGCAAAAGAGTCCATACCCAAATCCCGATATGGATTGCTGCTGCAGACCTTTGCCTTTCACAACGAACACCGGGATTCCCGGTGCGTTTCTACAACATCCACGATAGTCTCAAACTGTCTGAATATGCTCTTTTTGAGAAACCCATTGTGGCCGCAGGATATTCGGAACATCCAGACTACATCAGTTCCAAGACTGATGTGGAATCCTACTCAGATGCAATACTGAGGGGGTTTGATGGAGAAGCGCCAAAACCAACACCTCATACCTGGGAGGAAAACATTCCAAAAATCAAGAAAGCATATGAGACCCTTGCTAATTCTTAGCAGCATATCTTCTTTGTGATATCCAGACTAGAATTCTGAAACAGTTTGTATCATTTTGGTAAGCCTATCAACAATTCGATTCCAGTTGTATTCCTTTACGCATTTCTCTCGAGCCAGCTCACCCATTTTCTTGTATGCATCTGGCTTCTCTTTCCACAAGGTATAGAACCGTTGAATTGCCTTTGCAAGAGCTCTCGGGTTGCTAGGAGGAACCATCATTCCATAGTCACGCTCAACAAAAGTTCGGGGTCCAGGGATATCAGATGTGATTACAGGAACCCCGCAAGACATTGCTTCCATAGCAACCAGCCCAAATGTCTCGCGCTTGGAGGGCATGACGAACAGGTCCGCTCTTCTGTACCGGCGTAGCAATTCTTTTTCCCCAACAAAGCCAAGATAGGAGACATTATGTGTCCTTTGAGCAAACTCGTCGACTTTTTCGGCAAGTGGTCCAGTCCCACATATTCGGAATCGAGGACGAAGTGATTCATCAAGTTCTTGATTCAGCAGGGTGATAGCTTGTATGAGTACGTCAATACCTTTCTGCTGGTCTAGTCTTCCAACAGACAGCACCTGAAAATCATTTGTTTTCTCGGATTTGGCAGGTGAAAACCAGTCAACATCGACACCATTGGGAATCAAGAAGACTTTATCCAATCCCCATTTCTTGTATGTCTCGTAGTCCTCTCTATTCAAGACATGAAATGCATCGAAGCATTCCAGAAGAGCCCGGGAAATGGTCTTAGTGTAGGTGTCTTTCAAGATCTGGCCCTGAAACATGCTAGCATGTTGTGCACTGATCACAGGTACACCTGGGGCTATAATTGTCGCCAGATTCACAAGCATATCTTGGAAAGCGTATGCATTTAGAAAATATACACAATCATGTTTCCGGATTGCTCCGCTGAGAGCTAGAAGTGATTGTCCAGAAAGCATTGGGTGATTGATCCTCTCGAAAACTGAGGAACAAGGGATTTCGATGTACCTAGCACCGGCTTGGATAATCCTCTCAACATGGTCTTTTGTTGATGTTGCTCGGTAGCTCTTCGGAATGAATGAGGTTGTCATCAAAGTGACATTAATTCCCTTTCCGACAAGACGGGGAATAACTTCGGCCAGCCATCTATCACCACCGCCACCCATTCGTGTGCTTAGAGGGTTATACATAAGCAGCTTCAGTGGGTCCGACATGGCATATCATCCGGTATGTTTCTTCGAATGCTGGTTCCTTAAGAGCGTTATTAGAGAATCGAGACATAAGACACTAAGAATAGCAGGTAGTACCCCACTAGGACGTTCGGATCTACGATTTGGCTAGGCAGTCTCTTCCTCTGATTTCTCTGGTTCAAACAGGATATTCTCCACTTTGTTGATTGGCCAATGCAGTACGGATGGAAGGAGAGACCGGGCGATTCGAAAATCGAGTTCCCGAGGTTCTCGCGAGATAATCAACAGAAGCAGGTAAACACCAAGCGAAAGAACTGCTATCAAGGCGAGACCAATAAGGCCAGGAGGGGCAATGAAGTACGTCACCAAGCCAGCAATTAAGGAAGACCCCGTGATTCGAACAACCGGTTTAGCAATCGATGAGAAGCCGCGAACCCCTTTTTGCCATAAACGACCAACCGATGTCAAAAGAAGTATGAATATGTATGAACAACGAATCAGCGCACAACCAAGCAAACCAAACCACGAAATGAGAAACCAGCAACCCACGATTTCGAGGCCAATAACCGCGATGCCAGTAACAACAAAGAACATCTTTTCCTCCATGGATCTAAGAACAGCATGCAGCCCATAGACAACCCCCCAGACCACGTACGAGAACACCAGAATGGAAAACGAAAGGGAGGCACCAGGGTAGTTTGCATATTGTGCACCGAAGAGAATCTGAAGAAAAGCATGGGAATTCAGGGCCAGTATTGCACCAGCGGGAAACAGCAAAATGAGGATGTACCGAACGAGTGTGGTAACCACCTCGCCCATGGATTTCCCCGATTCGTGTACTTCATCGGTGTTCTCCAGACCCACTCGAATCCTGGTCAAGATAGGGTACGTAGCAGAAGAAACCGTCAGTGAAACAAGACTGAACATGAAGAGTATCCGCAGAAAGACATCATACACGGCAAGAGCAGAAAGGTTCGTCAGCTGCAAGAGAATTATTCTATCAGTATTCTGAATTGTTACATCGATTGTCTGGAATGCCAAACTTGGTAGGCCAAAGGAAAGTACAGAGGTCATTCCCACATCTTTTGATTTGACATCAATTCCAGAAACCGCCGCATAACCGAAAACAAGGACAGCCACAATCTCAGCCAGCAACCACCCAAGCATGACTCCCACTACATCCCATCCCAAGAAGACAAGGGCAACCGTTCCGACGAGGCGTACGCCATTGAAGAGCGTTCTACCTGCAGCGAGTTCTTTCACCTCATATCGAGCTAGGAGAAACGAGTCTAAGAACACTTCCAGAGAGGAGAAGGGACCTACGATGATAGCAAGAAGCAGTAGGTCTGCGGAGAGAGTTGTAGCACCAAGAAAGAAGGGGAAAGCCGCCAATATGAATACCGCAATGGCACTTGATGAAGCTGCCACAACGCCCAAGGACTGTTTCAGAAATCCCTTGACTCGTCCTAATTTTCCTGCTGCTTCCTGTTCTGGAACAAAAAGCGGGGATGCATGATTGAGACCGGCTGCTCCAAGAAACTGCAGAAAGCCGTATATCACACCGAGAATAGCCACTTGGCCCATTTGTTCTTGGAGAAGAAGCCGGGTCAATAGTGAGAGATTGAGCACTCGGAAGAAACCTGTCAAAACTGATTGGAACATCAACACCGATGTGCCTTTTGCAGCCTGTGCCGCTTCCTGAGCCATTCCTTCACGACCTTCTTCTCAAATCATGCTTCTACTAGGATGTTCTGGTCAGGAGACCTAGCTAAATCAAGCTATCGTCTCCCAAATCGACTATTGACAGAGTATCATGAGATGGAAAACCAAAGGGAAGTTTTGTCGAAAAGATAATTACGGACCAAAGGGATGAGGTTGAGAAGAGGGCTGGAAAGGCGACTGAATCTGGGTCGAACCCTATCAGAACAGATTAGATGGAATTCATGGAAATGGTAGTCAGGTTTAGAATCTCACCGAGTGAGGGTAACCAAGCTTCAGAGGGAATACCACAAAGTAGGTACATAGCGTGTCTCGTAAATGACAAACAATCAGGGATGAGCGTTCTAGGAATTGGACACAAGACCGGAAAGATGGATTTGGATGTACTGTCAAGCTTCTTTTCCGCTGTAGAATCTTTCTCGAAGGACACTGGCTCGGGCTCACTCAAGAAGGTGAAGTACAGGAATTCTGTGATAACAAGAACAGCTGGCTCTCGATTTGATGCGTGGTTGATAGCTTACAAGGTGAATAAGGCGAGTCAAAGAAGAGATAGGTCTAAGCTTGAACGCTTGGTAAGGAGACTGGAAGCGAATGAGGATATCCAAATAAGAGCGGATTCAGCCAACGGTGATGTGCGAGGTTTGAAGGAATATATTTTCGAAATCATCCAAACATTTCCATTTCATGCTATAGACTTTGATTTCATGGAAAGGTACAATGCACAACTGACAGGAAACATTGAGCAATTCGAAGAGCGAATACCATATTGCAAAGGTAATACGCATCGGACTTTTGAATCGGTATCAATGGTCATAAACGGGAAGAGAAACATCGACGAGATCATAGAATACTTTGAGGATCCCGAATTACTGAACGAACAAGAGCCTCCTGATGACCTCACATATAGAGAAGTTGTGGCGGTCATAGATTCTCTTTTCAATTACGATTTTCTATACTTTGAACACAAGCTTCTAC